>NZ_JBJMQP010000080.1:0-23211 GCF_045802625.1 Hyalangium sp.
GGGCGTGCCCCTGGAAGGGGCGTTGACGGAGGGGGAACAGCAGCTCGTCAGCCGTTACAAGGCATGGTGTCGCAGTGCCCAGGGTTTCGAGGGCGATTGCCTGGGGGGCGCGCTCGTGGGGGGCAAGTACCTGGACATGCAAGGCCGGTACATGCTCGCCATGGCCTTGAGCAAGAGCCCCGTGCTGGAGGAGTTCCAGAAGGCGCTTGGTGACATGGTGAGCATGCGGGCCGTCCTGCAAGCGGCCATCGGCACTGTCGTCACGCTGCTCATCTTGCTGGCGTTGCCCGAGCCCGTGACCAAGTTTGTGGCCGCATGGGCGACTGCGGCGCTCGTGCTCTGGGTTGGCGCCTTCACGCTCTACAACCTCGTGAAAGGGTGGTTCGAGTTGATGGAGGAGGTGAAGGTCGCCACCAGCTTCGAGGAGATCCGCGAAGCGGGCGAGAAGTTCGGCCGGCTGTTCTCACGTGAAGCGGCGCAAGCCTTCTCCATGATCGTGATGGCGCTGCTGACGCACAGCGCAAAGGGGTTCGCGGAACAGGTGGCGACGCTGCCCGGTTCTGCGGAAGTGTCGCTCCATGCGGCGGATCAGCAAGGGATCCTGCTGTCCGAGGTGGGCGCGGTGGAGTCGGTGGCCGTGACGGAGGACGGCTTCCGCATGGCGCTGGCCCCAGGCGCGGTGGCGATGGCGGCGCGCGGCGGGCGCGCTGACCGCACCGAGAAGCACCACATCGCGACCAACGCCAACAAGAAATCCACCTTGCGCGCTGGCCCGTGGACTCCACGGTTCGAGGATCTCTTCGCCAGGGCGGGAAAGCGGCTGAGGGACCTGGAAAACATCGTGCCAATCAAGGGGCACAAGGGGCCACACCCGCAGCGATACCATGACATTGTCTATACGCGCTTGCTGGAGGCGCTGGGAGACTGTGGCAGCATCGCGGAATGCCGGGCGCGGTTACTGCCCGCGCTCGATGACCTCGCTAGAGATATCGCCACACCCGGTACGGAGTTGAACCGGCTCGTCACCCTGGGGAAATGACGTTAGAACTTCCCTATGTCCCAGCGCTTCTTCAGGCTAGCCGACGATGTTTATGTGCCCCGCCGCTGGCATCTGGGCACCCCCATCGACAGTCTGGGCCATAAGGTGCACGACTGGGACTTCACGCGGGGAGCGCCCGTGCAGGTGGAGGGACGGTTGAAGATCCCCATCAAGGTTGCGGGAAAGCCGTTGGACTTCTCCGAGGCGGGATTGGGCATCCCCGTCGCCCACGTCAAGGTGGCTTCCATGCTGGCGGAGCGTGCCCCCGGCGACGTGCAGATCATCCCCGCGGATATTGAGGACCAACCGGATCCGTACCTCATCCTCGTGGCCACGCGCCTCATCCGCTGCATTGATGAAGAAGCCTCCAAGGTGCGATTCTGGACGCCAGAACATGGAGTGCCCGACAAGGTCGGGCACTACATCGCAGTGGATCGCTTGCGCATCGACAAGCGGAAGGTGGGGAACGCCACCGTCTTCCGTCCCGAGGGGTGGTCGAGCACCCTGATCGTCTCCGGGGAGGTCAAGGACGCCTTGGAGCGGATGGGCGCCACGGGCACGAGATTCGAGGAGGTCTAGCGGACCACCAGAAGTTGCGGGCCGCATGTGCGCCCTCCGTCGGAGTCACTCCACTCGGGCGCTACCGGGCACTGGTGCACAGCGGCAACTTCTCGAGCTTCTCCAGCATCAGGTCCGCCGTCTCCAGGGCGCCCTCCACCCAACCCTGGGCATGCGAGTAGGCCTCCCCACAGATGTAGACCGGCTTCTCGGAAACGGGCTGGATGATATCTCTCTTCACCTCAAAGCTGTTCACCCCGATGTTCCAGCTGTTCCATCCCCCGCCATGGGGATCCGCGCCCCAGTCCATGTAGCTGGCCTCCACGGCGTTCGGGATGAAACCCAGACCGTGGATGAGCATGAGTTGACGCTGCACCTCCTCCACCATGGCCTTGGGCGGAGCACGATCCGACCACTCTTTGTCCACCTGACCGCCTTCGCCCATCCTCTCCTTGAAACCTATGAATGGATCCTTCGGCGGCACGCCCGTGGTCTCGCTGCGCTTGTTACGGAGGCCGTCCCAGAAGCCGATGTTCAAGCCATCGTCGTAGCTCGCCATCAGCATGGCCCGGCCGCCAGTGACCGAGGTGCCGTCGTTCTTCGGCCAGTAGTACGTCTGGCGCACGGGCAGGTCCGTCGTCGTGCGGCCCGCCTCCACCCCCGCCGGCAACCACCAGGGGTCCTTGTATGTGGTGAAGAGCTTGAAGAGTGGTTGAGGTGTGACGCTGTGGATGAGCCTCGTGACCGGGTCTTGTTGCAGGAACGAAGTCCTGGCACGCAACAGATCCAAGGCCCGGCGAGGCATGGCCAGGATGAGCACCTTTGCTCGCACTGTCTGCTGCTGCTTGTCCTTCGCGTGCTCCGGTTTGTGCTCGGCATGCAGCAGGACGCTCTTGTCCGTCTCCACCTCGAAGCTCACGACATTCGTCTGCGTCTTGATTTCACCGCCGAGCATCTTGAAGCGCTCCGCGACCGCCAGCGGCACCTGCTGGAAGCCCCTGCGGAACCCCTGGTACACCGGGTCCACTCCGAAGTCAGCCAGGTACCAGGGGATGGCGTCCGCGGCATTCCAGTTGTTGAGCGTGGACTGGTAGCCCCCCGCGTCTATGGCCAGTTGGTAGGCCTCGCCGCTGATCACGCGCGCCAGCACCTGCCAGAAGCCCTGCTTGTACAGCTTCTCCCCAGCGAACTCCGCATTCTGTGTCATGAGCCGCCGCTGCTGCTCCGTCAGGCCCGGCGCGGTGATGCCTGGGACAATCTGCTCGATGGCATTGACGAGGATCGCCCCTGGAGCCCTGCCGGACTCCAGGAACGACAGCTTGTACGGCACCTTCCTGGGCCTCTTCTCGAAGTCCTCCAGCCTCAGGTGGGTGCCACGCAGGTAGGCGATGTTCTGCTTCTGGTCTACGGGGAAGTCATAGGTCTCAATCAGCTCCTCTGGCTTCGCGTTCTGGTTCAGCGTGTCGATCAGCGCCTTGATCCGCGGCTGCACTGCCGGGAGGAAGCGCATGCCTCCCAGCTCCGCCACCATGTTGGGGATACCGGGCGGCACCACTGACAGCAAGCGGCCGCCCACGCGGTCGCTCGCCTCGAAGACAGTGATCTTGAGGTTCCTGTGCAGTTGTTTCAACTTCCAGCCTGCGTAGACGCCGGAGATTCCAGCGCCCACGATGGCGACATCCAGCTCTTGGGTCAGCTCATCAGACATGTTTCTTCTCCTATGGAATGGGGGAGCAGCCCTGCGGTGCTAGAAGACGATCTGCATGCCCTGGCTGGGGGACTCCTCCTGCGTCTCGGCGCGAAGGAGGTTGCGCTCACGGGCCAAGGCGCGGAAGTAGAAGTGGAGGGGTGGCGGCATGGAGGGGCTCATGGCCTGGGCGGTGAGGAGTGAGGCCTCCTTCACTTCTTCCGGCGGCTTCAGCGGGGACCGAGGGTCCAGCCGCACCTCCAATACGAAGGACTGCTTGTGCAGGCGCACACAATCAATCCCCTCCTTCAGGGCGTCCTTCACCTCGCGTGGCCTCGTCACCACACGGCCGTTGGGGAGGCCGAAAGCCTTGGCGAGCTCCACGAAGCTGAAGCTGGGATCACGAATGGTCAGGTACTCGGGGGTCTCCGTCACGGGGCGCCAGTTGAAGCCCTCGGCGGAGCCATAGGCTTTGATGACCTGCTGGAGCCCCTCCTGCAGCGTGCGATACCCTGTATTGTTCATGATGATGTAGAGGATGGGGAGCTTGCGGTGGGCTGCCGTCCACCACACCTGCGGGTAGAAGAGCGAGGCGCCGTCTCCCACTGCGTTGATGACCACCTCGGGCGTAATGCCCTGCCAGCCTTCCAGCGCAAGCTGGGTGCCGAGCGAGGCAGGCATGGACCAGCCGAGCGACCCCCCCGCCACGCAGTAGTAGCTGGTGGGGGCTGCCTCAGGTGCTCCCAGGGGCAGAAGCATCTGGAAGGACGTCGCGTCCGACACGGCCTCGTGCACGTAGACAAACTTCTTCGCCAGCTTCTCCTCCGCTATGAGTTCGCGCAGCGAATCGGCCACCGTCACCCCCCAGATGCCAGGGGCCTTCAGGGCCGACGTGGCGAACTCACGCCACGTCTGCTCCCTCTTCCGAGCCGCATCCCAGATCTTCGTATTGTTCTGTTGGGCCGTGGCGGGCCGGGCCTGGGCCACGAGCTGGTTGAGGCCGGGCAGGGTGGCCTTGATGTCGCCCAAGATGGCGACCTCCCCGTAACGGTTCTTGCCGATGTCCCAGGTGTTATTGGCCAGGTAGACGCACCGGACCGAGTCCGGGATCAGGGATTTCTCCGAGTATTTGAAGACCGCCAATTGCGCCTGGGAGCCAAAGCCGCACAGGAAGGCCACATCATGGGGCGCAAGAAGCTTCTGGATCATCGACTGGTCTCCAGGCAGCTCGCCCTGCCAGTGATAATTGTTGTTGGGGAAGTTGGCCATGCTGCTGAAGCCCTCGAGGTACACAGGGGCTCCCAGCAGCTCAGCCAGCTCCTGGACTTCGTCCCACGCGTTGCCCTGGCCCACGGCATCCCCCACGATGATGACGGGGTCCCGGGCCTGGCCCAGCACCTGGGCGGCCTGCTTCACCGCGTCCGGGGCGCCAATGAAGCCCGGGTGGATGCGGGTGACGCCCTGGATGCGCTCGTCCGGTTCGAGCTTGCGCAAGGTGAAGTCCCACGGGAGTGAGAGGAAGACAGGGCCGGCGGGAGGGGCCATGGCCTCCTTGAAGGCCCGCTGCAGCACCAGCGGGAACTCCTCCCATGCGCGCAGCTCGTGGGACCACTTGGTGAACTGGTCCGCGATCTGGACCAGGTTGGAGGCCAACAGCGGCTCCTGGGTGACCAGCTCGTTCTGTTGCTGCCCACACAGGACGACGATGGGCATTCGCGACTTCCAGGCGTTGTAGAGGTTGCCCAGGCAGTGACCGATGCCCGGCGTCACGTGCACTATCACCACCCCGGGCTTGCCCGTCAGGCGCGAGTACCCCATCGCCGCGCCCAGCGCGATGTTCTCGTGCAGGCACTCGATGAAGCGGATCTTGTCCTTGTTCTCTGGGGCTTCGCAGCCGTCAATGATGGGGATTTCATTGGTGCCGGGGACGCCGAAGAGGTAGCCGATCCCGAGCTCGCGGAGAATGTCGTACACATAGTCTCGGGTCCAGCGCGTGGCCTGTGCGGTCTGCTGTTCTTTCATGGGCTGCTCCAGAGGTGAGGGGGGAGCTACAGGGAGGGCGGGTCAGTGGGCGTCCGGCGCGACATGAATCGGCAGCACGGAAGAACGGACAGCGGGTGGGGCCCGCGTGGCGTTCTCAACCTCGCCCTTGAACAGCTGGTAGAGGATGCCAGCACTCCTGCGCAGGTCTTCGACCGGAGCGCCCTCATTGAAGCCGTGGAAGTTGATGGGCGGCCCGAGGTCCTCGGTGAACAGCGCGCCGGCGGCAATCAGCGCCGGGGTGCCCTTTGCATCCGTTCCGCCACCGATGGCCAGGGCCGGGCACTGCTTACCCATCGACTGACTGAAGGCCCTGCTGACGCGCTGGAAGGTCTCGCCGTCCGGGAGCCGCACGTCGGGCGGGGCCACCGTTTGCGTCGTGTACCCCAACGTGTAGCCAGGCTCGGAGGGGAACTGCCGCAGCAACTCCGCGAAGATCTCCTTGAAATGGCTTTCATTAGGATTCCCGGGCTCAATTTCTCCCCCCACGAAGCCCTCGGTCTTGTTGTCCCACGCAATGCCGTGGTGGTCGAGGGCGTAGCGGATGTCGAGCTCCAGACTTGCGGCGGCCTCCGGAAACTTCTCGGGGTCCGTTTGGAAGCGGGTGATGGCGTACGTCGTTCCGTTCGTGAAGACGCGGTCGTGACGCTTCAGCAGCTCCGGGTGGTGCTCGCCAAAGACCCGGGTGCCCCAAGCCCAGGAGATGAAGCGGCACAGCTCGCTGATCTCGTTTCGTTCCAGGTGCTGACCCACCATGCGACTCAAGAAGTTGGTCAGGGAGACGAGCGGGTTGCTCCCATCCTTCCGGTTCTCGTCCGGCGCCGAGCCATGCTGTGCCCCCTCTACCGTGGTTTTGAGGATGAGGTGTTTTTTGCTGGCCAGCTCCGACACATCCACGGTCATGCGGGCCCTGCGATAGTCCCGGTCATCGAACTCGTAGTCCCGGTAGAGGCCGCCCACCTGCTGGGCAAAGCGCTGGAGAGCCTCCACCGAGTCCGAGCTGAGGATAGCGGTGGCTTCATCGGGGATCTGGTTGGTGGGCCCGTTCGGCGTGTAGAGTTTCTCGATCCACACCCGTGCCTCCTCCGAGGCGCCACGCTTGGAGGCGCGCTCCTGCGCCCGCCGCTGGATGGTGAAGACGGGACGCTCCAGCCCCTTCTCGGCCCGGACGCACCAGAAGGCATCGAAGATGATGCCCAACTCTGGAACCTCGTCCGGCCTGTCTTTCAGGTAGTAGGGCATCGCCATATCCGTCTCCTCCGCGGTGTCGAAGAGGATTTCCAGGGTGACGCGATCGAGCTTGGGGTCGCCGTCGTAGTGCCTGGCCACGGCCTGCAAGACATGGAACGCGACGAGTGCGGGCCCCTTGTCGTCAATGGCACCGCGGCCGACGTAGAAATCCTGTTTCTTGTCGGGGTAGGACCGCTGCTCCGCCACGAGCTTGAAAGGCTCCCACCCGGCCTGGGTTCCCGGGGGCACTGTGTCCAGATGGCTGCTCAGCGCGATCCTGCGCGGCCCGGTGCCCACGCGAATACCGAAGAGCCAGTGCTCCCGCGCCCCTATTTTCTTCTTCCACTCGAAGGTGGCGAGTTTGTGAACCTTCTGCCCTTCATTGAAACGCTGGGTCTGATTTGACAATTCGTCCTGGAGTTGCTGGAGGTTCGCCACCACCTGCGCTTCCTGCTCTTCGGACTGGTTCGGAGTTCGGTAGGTCTGGACGGCAACGAACTTCGCGAGATCGCCGAACAACTGCTCATCGATGTAGCGCTGGAGTTCTTCCAATTCCTTGTCAGGCACCGCGGACGCGGCCATCGTGGCCTGGGGCATGGCCGCCGGCGGGTCCGCGGACGGCGAGTGCGCGCAGGCAAGCTCCAGCGCCATGGTCAACGCGAGTCGAATTCCAAATCTTGTCATTGCAGCCCTTTCCATACGGACAGGGCATGAGCAATCCGCGTGCCGACACCGCTCCACGCACGAGTCCAGCGGGGCTTCCCGTGGGAGGAGCGCTGGCTGCGTCAGTGGGTGACGAAACTGCGTGCTGGAATGACGGGGCCCGGGGGACGCCTCGAGCCCCCGGGCCTCAGGAGTTGCCGGCCTGGGTCAGTTCGGCCTCGGCGCGAGCCAGATCGACGGCCGCCTCGAGCCGTTGGAAGATGTCCCTGGCGCGCAAGAGGTGGGCCTTTCGCGCTGGAGCCTCTGGAGGCAGGTGCCGCCCCAGCTCGAGCCGGGCCCTTCCTTCCTCGTAGGGCATGGCCAATTCCACGGCGCGCTCAGCGCTTCGCTGCCAGGCCTGCAGCGCGGCCTGGGGCCGCCCCAAGAGCCAGGACTGCTGCCCTTCGCAGAGCAGGGAGAACGGCTCCACGAGGGGGAAGGGCCGGGCGAAGGCCCGCAGCAGCTTGCAGCACTCCCCCGCGGCCCGCGCCAACTCCCGGGCCTCGGCGGATGGGCCGCCCAGCGCTCGCTCCCATTCCGCCAGGTACACCTCGGTGAGCATGCCTATCCCGCCAAACATGAGGGAGACCACCGGCTTCATGCCCCTCATCAGCGCGAACCCCTTGGCCGCCACCTCGAGCGCGCGCTTGCGCTCCCCGCTGTGCAGCAGCGCCAGGGCCAGCGCGCCGTAGAGCATGATTCGCTCCCCGGCGCTCGCATGAGGCTCGTACCCGGGCAGCACCTGCTCCAGCTCGCGGATGGCCTCCGCGGTATGGCCCAGACGCACGAAGGAGCGCGCCCGCAGCGTGGGTCCCCAGTACAGGGACTGCACGGCGTTGCGCCCGCGTGCGGAGCGCTCGATCTCATGCGAGAGCTCGACGCCTCGGCGGAACGCACCCTGGTAGTAGAACGAGTGCAACAGCATGACGCAGTTCTGCTCGAACTGGCGGAAATCCCTGGCGGTGCTGGCAAGCGCCCGGCCCTGCTCCCCCCAGGCCTCCACTTGCCTCCACCGGGCTTGACCGATGCCGCAGATGCAAGAGCGCATCAGCACATAGATCAAGCTCTCCGCTCCCCCCACGCGCCGGGCCATGCTCAGGGCTCGCTCGCGCCAATCATCCACCACCGGTGTCAAGCCAGGGATGGCGGTCAGGACGGTGGCAATGATGATGTAGGCACGCGCCAGGCCCGGCGAGGGCCCCGCGGGCTCCAGCACGTTGACCAGCCGCAACGTCGACCAGATCGCGCGCAGCGCATCCTGCTGCATGAAGTAGGACTCGCTGAGTCTTGCCGTCAGGTGCCCTGCCTCGATGCGCAGCTCGCGGCGCTCGGGTGACTGCTCCTCGAAGGGCTCGGGCACGGCTGCCTGCGTGAGCCGCACGAGCAGCTCGCGTGCAAGGCTCAGGCGCCAGCCTCTGGGGGTGCTGGGCAGCGGCCAGCCCAGGTGCGCCAGGGCCCGTCCGGCATGGATGCCACAGGAGGCCTGATCACCGATGAGGTAGAAAGTCTCTGCCAGGCGCCCCTCGAGATGTCCGATGTCCAGCGCCCGCGCGGCCTTCGCCTGGGCAAGCTCCAGGGCCCGCTGGAAGTAGGGGAGGGCCGCGTGGCAGGCATAGACAGACATGGCCTGTTCTCCCGCCCGCTCCGCGTAGTGGGCCTCCTGCTCCGTGTGGCCCGCCTGGCCGAAGTGGTAGGCGAGCGCCGCCAGCCACTCGGGGGCGTGGGGGTGCGCTGCCTCGATGGAGAGGGAGGCCTGACGGTGCAGCTCCCGCGCCGTCTCCCGCGGCAGGCTGGCCAGTGTGCCCTCGCGCAGCTTGTCATGGGCAAAGCGCCACCGTCCGTCCGCGAAGTCCAGCACCGCGGCGCCTGCGCAGTCCTCCAACCATCGCGTCAGGTCCACCTCGGGCGCGCTGGCCCTCAGCACCTCCAGGTCCAGGTGGCGGCCCACGACCGCCGCGAGCCGGAGCAGCTCGCGTGCTGAAGCCGGCACCTGATCCAGCCGCCGCTGAATGAGCTGCCGCACGCCTCCAGCGAAGACCCGCTCCGGCAGCGGTGCGGCCCCAATCCGATCCAGTTGCCCCGCCTCTTCCGCCAGCGCGCGCACCACCTCCACCAGGAAGAAGGGGTTGCCCTCTGTCTCCCGCTGTAGCAGCTCCAGCACCCGCGGCTCATGGCCGGCCTCGCCGATCATCGACTCGCTCAGGCGCGCCATCTCCTCCGCCCCGAGCCGCGGCAGGCTCAGCACCTGCATGGCCGGCAGCTCCTGGGGTAGCTTGGGCCGCTCGTCGTCACGGTATGTGGCCACCACCAGCAGCGGCAGGGTTCCCGCGCGCGCTGACAGCCGCGCCAGCAGCCGCGTGGACTCCGCCCGCCCCCACTGCTGGTCCTCGAGGACCAACAGGACCGGCTGGCGGATCCGCTCGAAGAGCGCCTCCACCACGCCCACCAGGCGCTCCTGGGCCATGTCACCCACGAGCTCCGGCGCTTCTGGCACGGGCCGCTGGAGCAGCGACTCCATGTCCGGCACCAGGGGCTTGAGCACGCTGGCCTCGAAGGCGCTCGGCTCGGCCAGCAGCGCCAGCCAGCGCAGCACCGGCCGGAAGTCCTCATACGGGCTGCCTCCGCTGCTGACGGCCTGCCCCCGCAGCACCACCGCTCCCCGCACGAGGGCCAGCGTGCGCACCTCCTCCACCAGCCGCGACTTGCCTACTCCGCTCTCCCCGCCCACCAGCCACGCCTCGCCCTGGCCAGCCAACGCCCGCGCCAGCGCCTGCTCCAGCCGTCCGCGCTCGCGCTCCCTCCCCACGAAGCGTGCTGCTCGCAGGTGGCTCTCGCGCGTGGCCACGGTCTCGAGCTGCACCTGCTGGCCGGCCAGCTCCCGCAAGTCTCTCAGCACCTCCTCAGCGCGCTGGTAGCGCTTGCCGCGCTCAGCCGCCATCAGCCGCTGGAGGATGACTTCCAGGCGCGGCTCGGACTGTCGGGCCCCTGCCAGCATGCGCCGCGCCATCACCCCGACGCTGAAGAGGTCCGAGGCCTCCGAGGCCGGCTCGCCCTGGAAGAGTTCGGGTGCCATGAACCCCGGCGTGCCTGCGGCCTCGCGCAGCTCGCTCCTCTCGCGCGCCAGGGCCAGGCCGAAGTCCAGCACCTTCACCTGCCCGTCCACCACCAGCACGTTGGCCGGCTTCAGGTCCCGATGGATGAAGCCCCGGCGGTGCATGTAAGCGAGGGCTTGCAGCGTCTGCCCCAGCAGGTCTACCTGCACCCTGGGCGGCTGGCCCCGCCCCGCCTCCACCAGCGTCCTGGCCCCCGTCAGCAGCTCCATGGTGAGGTAGGGCCGCAGCTCCTCGTCAAACCCATAGTCCAGCACGTGGATGACGTGGGGGTGGCGCAGAGAGGCGAGCGCCTTGAACTCAGCAGCCAGGTCCAATGCCATCTCACGCGAGGCCTCTTGCGCCAGAGCCTCCAACGAGCGGTGCAGCCGTTTGAGGGCAATGGAGCCCCCCAGCCGATCCAAGGCGCGGTACACGGTGCCCGTGCCTCCGCGGCCAACGACGCCCAGGAGCTGATAGCGGCGGCCCACCCATGCTCCCTGCGCACTGCCCCCCATGGCCTCGACGCTCTCGGTTCCTGAGTGCTGCATAGGCCTCGTCGGTCTCCGCTCTCTGGCCTGGCCTTCCCATCCCGGCAGGCACTGTTAGGATGCGCCGCCTTCTATCTGAACGGTCGCCGGAGCGCATCCACGCCAAGCCCCCTTCAGGTGCCTTCTCGCGCCAAGCCCCTCTCCCAGGAAGCCTCTCATGCAAGATCCGGCCATCCGGCTTATGGCAATGCTTATCGAAACGGGGACCTTCGAGGAGGCTGCCAGCGCCACTCTGCGCGTCATGCTCGATCTGGCGGAGCAGGCGCTCGCCGCCAGCCGCTACGCGGGGCAGGGCCACATCCTCCGAGGCATGATCCACCTGCGCCCCGAGGAGGGTTACCGGGGCCTGGCGGTGCTGGAGGCAGGCACGGCGGATCGGCCCTCGGGAGCGGCGGGTCAGGTGGACGCCACGGCAGGCATGGAGGCGCCGCTGCTGGCCTCCGCCACAGCGTGGCAACTGGTGGTGGAGCGCCGCTGTGCCATCTCTATCGACGTGATCCTGGGCCAGCTGAAGCCGCACGGGGTGGGCGCTGCGCCTCCAGGCGAGCCGGAGCAGGGGCCCACGGGCCGGGTCTTCAACAGCGCGGAGAGCCAGCAGCGCTTCCTGGGCCGGCAGACCACCCACGTGTGCGTGCTGCCGCTGCTAGGCCCGGGCCGGGGGCTGCATGGAATGATCTCGCTGGAGGCGGAGTGCCCCGCGGCCACCGGCGAGGAGTTCATCTGGAGCGAGTGCGGCGAGCGGCTTCAGCTCTTGGCCAACCAGGCCACCCCCTATCTCACCGCGCTGCCGCTGCGCCCGAGCGAGCAGGTGGGGGATGCCTATCTGCCCGTGGTGGGGGCCTCGCTGGCGAGCCTGATGCCTGTGCTGAGGGTCTTTGCCCGGCATGAGGAGACCCTGCTGATTTCAGGGCCCACCGGCGTGGGCAAGTCCCGGCTGGCCCGCTGGTGCCATGAGCAGTCCTCGCGCCGGAGCGAGGCCTTCGTGGTGTTGGACCTCGTGACGGTGCCCGAGGAGCTCCAAATGGCCGAGCTGTTCGGCTGGAAGAAGGGGGCCTTCACCGGCGCGGTGCGTGACAACCCAGGGGCGGTGGCACGCGCCGAGGGCGGCACGCTCTTCATCGACGAGATTGACAAGCTCTCGCTCAAGGCGCAGGCGGGGCTGCTGCACGTGCTGGAGGAGCGCGCCTACCGAATGCTGGGGGAGGACAGCGCGGAGCGGCAGGCGGATGTGCGCTTCATCATCGGCACGAACGCCAACCTTCAGGCCTCTGTGAGGGCAGGCCACTTCCGTGAGGACCTCTACTACCGCATCAAGGTTTTGCCTATTTCTCTCCCTCCGCTCAAGGACCGGCCTGATGAGATTGCCCGCTGGGCGCAGCACATGGCCAACCGCCGCCACCGCGAACGCCACCCAGAGGGCCAGGTCCGGCTGGCGGGCGCCGTGGAGCGGCTCCTCACCGCCCAGCCCTGGCCGGGCAACCTACGGCAGCTCGACAACATTGTCCGCCGCGCCTACGCGCTTGCCATGGTGGACGGTGGGGAGACGGCCCAGGCGCTCACCCTGGAGGTCCACCACTTCCAGCAGTCCCTGGGCTATGAGTCGGACTCGGGGGCGCTGCCGCTCACCGATGCGCTGAGCACGGCGGCCGAAGCCTTCGTCAGCGTGGCTCAAGCACGCGGGCCCGGGGCGCTCGACCTGGACATGGCCGACAGCTTACGGGGGCTCATCCTCGCGGTGGCCACGCGGCGGTTGGGCCGGGATGAAGCCTTCCGCCTCTTCGGACGTGAGAGCCTCGTCAAGAGCCGTAACCACTACCGGATGCTCCGCCGGGAGATAGAGAAGCTCGAGACCTTCTACAAAGCCCTGGGCCTCGCTGGCAGCCCCTTCTCGGACCTGCTGGAGGTCGGCGCTGACTCGGCGGGCTGACCTCTCCGCCCGCTTCATCGTCACCCCAGTACGCGGTTTCGTCCCCAAACGACGCAGCACCGCCGTGTTTGTGCTTCGAACCGCAGGGTGTCCGGTAGTGAATAGCACTGGCGCGGGATTTGCTCGGTCTCGGGGGGCCCGTTCGGGCTCACCCAAGGACCCCCTGCATGCCCCTCCCTAGCTTCGCACTCCGATCCATTGCCTCGGCTGCCATCGTCTCCAGAGCAGCCATGAACCTGAGAGCGTGGATGGTGGTACTTGCCCTGGTGGCATGTCCTGCCTCCTCCTGGGCGCAGCATTGTCAAATCAAGGCCAAGGAGGGAGTGTCTACCTGCGGCAATGATGCGCTGGCCTTGCCAGACAAGACGATGGATGGGCTCGGCACGCTGACGTATCAGGTCACCACGAAGAACCCGCTGGCGCAGAAGTTCTTCGATCAAGGGCTCGTTCTGCATTACGCCTTCAACAACGAGCAGGCGATCCTTGCCTTCCGCAAGGCGGCCGAGCTGGATCCAAACCTGGCCATGGCGTATTGGGGGACTGCGCTCGCGATCACCACCAACATCAACGTCAGCCTGGACCTCGATTCTGAGTGCGCGAAGAAAGCCATCTATAGCATCCGGATGGCGCAGGAGAAGGCGGAACTCCCGGGGATCTCCCAGCGCGAAAAAGCCCTCATTGCCGCGCTCAGCAAGCGCTATCCGTCGTCGATCGAGGGAACGCAGGACGATTACCAGCTCGCCGTGAACTACGCGCAGGCCATGGAGGAGGTATTCAAAAACTACCCGGAGGATGCTGATGTGGCCACCCTCTATGCGGATGCCCTCATGAACCTTCAGCCCTGGAGGCTCTGGGAGGCGTGCAAGCCGGTGCTGAGCACCGAGAAGATCGTCGCGGCGCTCGAGTCGGTCCTGTCGCGGAAGGAGACGAAGAATCACCTGGGAGCCAATCACTTCTATATCCACGCCGTGGAGGGCTCGTGCGATCCCGGGAGAGCCGAGCGCAGCGCCAAGGTGCTGCGCTCGGTGGAGCTGTTCTCCGCGGGGCACCTGGTCCACATGCCCTCGCACATCGCCATGCGTACCGGCCACTTCGAGCAGGCGGCCGCCGATAACCAAAGGGCGGTGGCGTACGACATGAAAGTCTACGAGAGTGTCTGTGATCGTAACGACGTGAGGAAGTGCCTGCCTCTGTACGTGGGGCACTACATCGGTCACAACCTCTACTTCGAGCTGGCCGCCAACCAGCAACTGGGGCGCTTGGAGACCTCCCTCGAGCTCGCGGCGGAGACAGAGAGACACACCCGCGGTTACGTCGGCAATGAGCCAGGGCTGGAGCACTACATGGTCTCGGAGCTCATCACCCGTGTGCGTTTCCGGCAGTGGGACAAGGTGCTGGTGATGCCCAGTCCGGATCCGGATCTGCTGATGGCGCGGGCCTTCTGGCATTGGGCCAAGGCCATGGCGCTGGCCACGACCCCGGAGAACCTCCCGAGGGTCTCGGTGCAGCGCAAGCGGTACCTGGAGGCCATCGCCAAGGTGCCCGCGACGCTGAACTGGGGCAACAACAAGGCCATCGCCTACCAGCCTCTGATGAGCTACCTGCTGGCGGCCCAGGTGGCCGAGCACTCCAAGGATCGCTCTGGAGCCAAGGATCGCTCTGGCGCCATCGAGCTGCTGAAGCTGGCCGTGAACGAGGAGGACAATCTCGTCTACGACGAGCCCAATGCATGGCCGCTCACGGTGCGGGAGACGCTGGGCGGCGCATACCTGCGTGGCGGAGAGTTCTCGAAGGCCCAGGAGGTCTTCGAGGAGGATCTGAAGCGCAACCCAGGGAGCCCTCGCTCGTTGTTCGGGCTCTGGAAGAGCATCGAGGGCCAGTGCAAGCAGGGAAGCGCCCCGGGGGCCAAGGGGCCCGCCGGAGGCAACGCTCCCAGGGCTTCGTGCCAGGAAGAGCTCAAGAAGGCACAGCAGGCCTTCAACAACGCCTGGAAGCTGGCCGATGTGGAACTCACCATCGACACTCTTTGAGCCGCCGTGTCCGCAGTACGGCGCAGCCCTCGAGCGAATCCGCGTCTCCAACAGACGCACGCTCACATGAAACCGCAGGCATCGAGATGTTATGTATGACCGAGCCGTTGCAGGAGAGGCCTCAAGGTCAGCACGCTCCCGCGGAACACGGCCTCTCCCATGCCATCTCCTCATCGCCCTCGCAGCTCGCTGGCCCGCTCCACGCTCCTCAAGATGGGGGGGCGTATCGGGGTGCTCATCGCCCTGACCACCTTCGTCAGCTACGTCCACATCTTCCGCGCCTTCCTCGCGGAGACCCTCACGCAACTGGAGCGGAGCGTCCCGAAGCGGGCCGAGCAGGAGCAGGCCATCTTCGCGCAGGCGGTGGACAACCACGTCGTCCTCAAGAGCGCCTTGGAGGAGCGGATCCGGGCCTGGCAAAAGCTGGATCCTCGGCCCCGCTTCGAAGAGCTGCTCGAGCCCCGGGAGGATGGGACACTCCACCATCGTACCGAGGGCTTCGATGCGACGAGCATGCCCCAGGTCTTCGTCACCACGGGCGTGAAGGTGGACGACGGCTTCCGCCGGCGGCTGCTGGCTGCGTACGACGTGGTGGCCCGGTTCGGGCCTGCCTTCCACGTCCGCTACCCAGACACCTACGTCATGCTGCCAGAGGGAGCGCTCATCATCTACTGGCCAGAGCAGCCGAAGTGGTGTCAGGAGATGACGCCCGATTACCAGATCACCGACTTCGACATCTTCAACATCAGCACCCCCGAGCGGAATCCCCAGCGGAAGAGTGCCTGGGCCACCCTCTGGGTGGAACCCATCTCCCTCTCGCTCGCCACCCCCGTGGACGTGGACGGCCATCATGCCGCGACGCTCGGCCATGACATCCTCATCGAGGACTTGAAGGCACGTACCGTCAACGATCGTTTGCCGGGGGCCTCCAACATCCTCTTCCGCGATGATGGTCTGCTCATCGCCCACCCCGAGCTGCGGATGAAGCTCGGGGTGGCGGAGACCTACAACATCGTGAACGATCCCCGGCCGCCCGAGGAGATCTTCGAGCAGCCGAGCACGCCTGAGCAGCGAGTCCACCTGCGCGCCATCTTCGAGCGGGTGAAGAGCCGCGCGCCCGGCCAGAACGTGCTGGAGTTGCCCGAGTACCACGAGTACCTCGCGGTGGCTCGACTGAAGGGGCCGGAGTGGAACTTCGTCACGGTGCTACCCGAGAGCATGGTGTCCTCGGCGGCCTTCCGGGCGGCACGCTACGTGCTGGTGTTCGGCGTGGCGTCACTGCTGGTGGAGCTGAGCATCATGTACTGGGTCCTCCGGCAGCAGATCACCCAGCCGCTGCAGGCCTTCACCCGGGGCACCAGCCAGGTGGCGGCCGGTGACTTCCAGGTCTCGTTCGAGAGCCAGCGCCAGGATGAGCTGGGGCAGCTGGCCCAGGGCTTCGAGCTGATGGCCCACGAGCTCCAGCGGCGCGAGGAGGCCCTGCGTCAGACCAACGAAGGACTGGAGGACTGCATCCAGGCGAGGACCCAGGAGCTGCGGGAGAAGAACCTCGAGCTGGAGGGGACACTGGCCCGGTTGAAGGAGGCTCAGGAGCTGCTGGTGCAGAAGGAGAAGCTGGCGTCGCTCGGGGCGCTGGTGTCCGGTGTCGCCCATGAGCTCAAGAATCCGCTCAACTTCGTGAACAACTTCGCCCAGGTCTCCGCGGAGCTCGTGGAGGAGCTGCGCGAGGAGCTGAAGGGGCAGGGGGCGGGACAGGACGGCTCCTCGCTGGAGCGAGTGGGCACGCTGCTCGACTGGCTGGCGCAGAACGTCCAGAAGATCGATGAGCACGGCAGGCGGGCCGACATGATCGTGCGGAGCATGCAGCTGCACTCGCGCGCCGGTGAACGCACGCCCACGGCGCTGAACGCGCTGCTGGAGGAGTCTCTGGCGCAGGCCTCCGAGAAGATGAGGTCCTCGTACCCGGGCCTGGAGGTGGCCCTCCGCAGGAATCTGGATCCCTCGGTGGGCAAGGTGGCCCTGGTGCCCCAGGACTTCGGGCAGGCCATCTTGAACATCCTCGACAACAGCCTGTATGCCGTGGCCGAGAAGAAGAAGTCAGTGGGCGAAGCCTTCTCTTCCGAGGTGAACGTGAGCAGCCGGAGCACTGGCAATCGAGTGGAGATCCGGATCCGGGACAACGGCACCGGGATTCCCCGCGAGCTCCAGGACAAGATCTTCAACCCTTTCTTCACCACCAAGCCGACGGGCTCGGGAACGGGGCTGGGGCTGTCCATCAGCTATGACATCGTCGTCCGCCAGCATGGCGGGGAGATCCGGATCGAGTCCGAGGAGGGCCACTTCACCGAGTGCCTCATCGTCCTCCCCCTGCTGGGAGTGAGTGCTTGAGAAGTGCCACCACTTCCGCGGCCCCACGAGGCTCATGGGAGGGCCTCCGGTGAGAAGTCTGGATCTTGGCGGTCGCGGACTTCTAACCAGTTAGAAGTCTGGATCCGGTGGTGCAAAACTTCCACCGGGTTGGAAATCTGGATCCGGCCCGGAGTGGGGCAGAGCACCGTCCGGGTTTCCGGACGGCTGTCGGACGGGATGCAAGGGTGTCTCCCTGTTCATTCAAGGGGTTACGGGCCTCACCCTCTGTGCTCCCACCTTGTACCCTGCTGCGTAAGCTCCCGGCATTCCTCTGCTTTTTTTCGGACCGTCCGTACTTCCGGACGAATCGTCCGCGCTTCCGGACGGCTCCCAGGGGGGCTGTCCTCGTAAGGGCTTGTCTTCTCAGGGAATCGAGGGTTGGCCCGCAAGCTGCTCTAGGGCTGCCCGGCCGCATCGTCAACCGGCCGGGGCGCATGGCGCGTCCCCAGGGGGGAGTCCCTCTCATGTTCAGTCTGCTGAAGTTCAAGGAAGACACCACCACCCAGCCCAACACCACCGGCATCGAGGGAATGACACTCGATCAAGTGCGCGTGGAGCTGCTCGGCCTGATGGCCCAGGAGAGCACCCAGCACCACCGCATGGGGCTGCTCTACAACTACGTCGTGCAGAAGCGGCTGGCCGAGAAGGCCGGCTTCAAGGACGCTCGGGACTACCTGAGCCAGCACCTGGCGGATCTGTCCCAGTCGGCCCTGAGCATGTACGGGGCCGTGGCCGACGCCTTCAGCGAGCCGGTCACCCGCCGCTTCGGCGTCACCTGCCTGTACCTGCTGCTGATCTACCAGGAGGCGGCGGCTGTGGAGCTCAACCACGCCGAGCCGGGCGACACGCTGATCGACGTGCCGCAGGCGGACGGGCAGGTGGCCGCGCAGCCGTTCAAGACGTGCAGCGTGGAGCAGATGCGCAAGGCGCTGCAGCTCAAGCGCAAGCCGTCCTCGAGCAAGCCGCTGCCGCCCGAGGCGGTGGCGCGGGCCGAGCAACTGCAGGAGGCGGTCGCGGGCCTCTTCCCCAAGGGCGTGTCCGTCAAGGTGACGGTGCGCAACCTCAAGGGCAAGGCAGTGCTGGACTTCAAGGGCATCCCCTGGGAGCAGGTGGATCAGCTGATCCAGGCCCTTGCGGGGGGACAGCCCTCGGTGAGCGCTGAGCGCTCGTAGCCTCGGGCGCAGGCGCGGCTCTTCCTCGCGCAGGGGAGGGGCCGCGCCGCTCCTTTCTGATGGCTGGGCTCATGGAATCGGCACCTGCGACGCAAGGGGCACGAGGGCGCTAGGTTCCCGGTGAACTTTGTCTCTGGGGAGAAGGCGATGAGCGATGGAATGGCCTGGCGGATCAGCGACAGGGCCCGCCGCTTGTACGAGCGGATCCGCGAGCGCGGTTACTCTTCGCTCATGGCCTTTGCCAAGGCGCGGCCTGCCGTCCCGCTGGTGGTGCTGGTCCGTGAGCTGGGCCTGCGCGACGACGCCGCGGGGACGTTGTTGTTGGGGTTGTTCGACGAGGCCGAGCGCGGCAACCGTGTCACGCGGCTGGTGCGCGATGTGCTCGCACGGACGCTGGCCGAAGAGTTCCCCGAGGGTTGGCCGGCGGTGATGGACGTCGACAACCGCTGCAAGGCCGCCCAGGCGCTGAGCCGCTGGCAGGCCTTCATCCCAGTGACTTATGACGAGCGCGCCTACGCGATCACGGAAACGCTCCGGAGCGAGCCGCCGCACCCCGGCTGGCGTCCGCTGGGGCCCGACGACGCGCTGCTGCGTACGCTCCTTCCCGACGAGGAAGCCTGAGCGAGGGGGGGGGACCCCGATCGTCAGCGCTGCTTGTTCTTCTCGTCCCACAGCATCGGCTGCCACAGCTCGATCTTGTTGCCGTCGGGATCGAGGAGCCAGGCAAAGCGACCGTTTTCGTGGGACTCCGGTCCCTTGACGATCGGGACGCCGTCGCGGCGCAGCTGCGTGAGGAGCTCGTCGAGATCATCCACGCGATAGTTGATCATGAAGCTCGATTCGCTCGGGCTGAACCATTCGCTGTTCTTCTCAGCGACGTGCCAGACGGTGAGGCCGCGATCCTCGGCCTTGTCCTCTGGCCACTTCAAGATCGCGCCGCCCCACTCCTCGAGCCGCAATCCCAGGTGCCGTGCATACCAGGCCGCGAGCTGCTTGTGATCCGACTTCGACTTGAAGAATACGCCCCCGATTCCGGTAATTCTCGCCATGCGCGGCACCATGCCAGAAGCTCGAGTCACCGAGAAGGGAGGCGCCCTGCATGGATGCGCGGTCGGGGGTGCTACGGTGCCGGGGGCGGCTCGTCCATGCGCGCCAGGTTCTCCTCGGCGGCACGGCGGCACAGCGGCACGACTTCCACGGCCAGCAAGTCGCGCATCTGCTGACGTGCCCCGTCGAGATCGCCTGCATCTCGGAGGGCCATCATCCGCACGAGGGCCCGCGTCAGCCGCTTCGTTCCTTTCTGCCTGCGCTCTACGATCTTCCGGAGCAAGGCCCCTGCACTCTTGGGACTCGCCAGAGCCTCTTTCGTCTCGGCTTGGCTGATGGCCACTTCCGAGGCGGCATTGCGTAGGAAGGCACGCATCCCCATGGTGAGGTTCAGGGGCTTGCCCTGATCGAGGCGGTGCAGAAGGATCAAGAGCTGAGAGTGCTCGGACAGTTTCGGATCCACTCGCCCCGTCTTCGCAACCTTCTGGAGCCTTCCGAGGTTGCTGAGCACGTTCGCGGCGAGTTCGCGGTAGAACGGAACGACCTCGACCGCGCTCACGGCTTCCATCGCCTTCCGCGCTCCGTCCAGGTTCCCGGCGTCTCGCAAGCGGTAGGCTCGGCTCTGGGCGCTCCCAAAGCGGCGAGACCCGGCGTTGAGGCGTTGCCGGATCTTCCGTAGCAAGGCCGTGGCCGTGCGTGGACTGCGGAGGGCCTGCTTTACGTCCTCGGTTGGGATGGCCACTTCCCGAGCAGAACGCCGCAACAGGGCTTGCACGTCGTCCGAGAGTTCGAGCGGCTCGCCCCGCTCCAACACCTGTTTCGCCAGTGCCCGGATAGGGTCCCAATCAACCTTGCGGGTCATGAGCTAGAGCCTAATTCCGTTTGCGCGGGTCGTGGCACATGTCATCCGGCCATTTGTGCTGGCCCTCACAGCGCCGGATGCAGTCGTAACAGTTGCCAACCCACCCCTCCAGTTGGCATCTAACGTACTTCTCGACGCACTTCTTCTTCCACTCCGGAAGACGCCCCGCCGCTTCCAAGACCTGTGCGGCGGCTGCAAATTGCCCGAGGGCTTCGAGGATCTCGGCCGCTTCCAGAGGGTCAGCGCCGCAACTCTGCACCGGGGTGAGGGGGTGATTCTGGACACAGCAACTGACGGAGTTCCAGCAGCTCCCAGCAGTCTGGGCGACGGCGGTAGGCGGGTTCGGGGCGGTCGTGGAGCGCAAGTTCGGGTCCGTCACGGAAAGCGGCGCGAGAGCACGGACAGCCGTGGTGTGGGACTCCGTGGAACAGCCGCCCATCAACGCCGCGAGCATGAGCGGCAACCAGAGGACAGGGGCTCGATTGGGCGAGATCATGAATTCCACGATAGGGCTGGTGCGTTGCTCGCGAGGATGGCCTCGAAGGTTGGTTGCCTGCCTCCCATTCTGCTAGGTTGGGTAGGCTATGCGCGACTTCCTGCACTGCCGGTCTGTTCTGCTAGCCGTTCTCGTGGCCTCTGTTGCCAGTGCCAAGGACCGCGAGCCTCAGGTCCGAAACGTCACCTTTCCGCACCGGCCCGATCAGGTTGCCCGCCCGGTCTACGTGGCGGGGGAGATCGCTACCGTTCTCCACTTCGAGCAGAACGTTGACCCGGCGCGCACGAAGATGGAGGGTTGGGAAGGCCGCTTCGAGCCTCTGGGGGTGGCCGGTCAGTCGGTGGTGATCATGCCACTGCACGATCTGACGCCAGAGGACCGCCTACCACTCGTGGTGACGTTGGTGGACGGAACGCAGGTCCCCATCACCGTCACGGCGGACAAGGACAACGTGGATCATCAGGTGAACCTGTTCTGGAACCCGGAGACCGTGAAGTACCTCCGGGCGGACTTGGAGAGCGCGCTTGGGCGGGAGCGGCGCTACCGGGAAGAAAACGAACGCTACGAGCGAGAGAGGAAGTCGCCGGACCATGCTTTAGCCGCGCTTCTGTCCTCTGGGGCTGAGAGCCAAACCTCGCTCATCTTTCGGAGACGCTACATCTACAACAACGAGGGGCAGACTGACATCGGGATGACTGTGTACTCAGGAAGAGGGAAGGTGGCGGTCGTGATCAAGATCAAGAACCACCTGGATCGGCTCTGGAATCTGAGTCAGGTCCGCCTCACGTCCGCAACCGACTTCTGGCACCCCTTCAGCAAGACGCGCGAGTGTGCAGTCACGATGGAACCTCACTCCATTCCTCCCGGTGACACCGGAGTGGTGGCCATCGTCGCTGACAAAGGTGCGTTCACCTCGGAGAGTGGAGGGCTCGAACCCTTGGCGCTTCAGCTCATTCGCGATGATGGCCTTGTGGAAGCATTCGTGAAGTTGGAGCCCTCGCTTGCTCGTCAGTAGGGTGCGGAACATGAGCATCAGCAGAGGCGCCCTTGCGTGCTGCGCAGTTCTCCTCGTCACCTCCTCTGGCTGCCCTGCTACCGGCACAGGGGCCGGTGCGGTCGCTCTCCGCCCAGACGGGACCCCTGGACCCGAGAAGTGCCCAGCGGAGGCGCTCAAGGCAATGGAGTACCTGCGCTTGTCGGTTGGAGACTCCACGTGGATCGAACTCGATGCCAACCAAGACGAGACGAGCCCGATTACGCTCTACGATGGGCCCATTGAGAGTGTCCTGGAAGAAGACCTCGGCCTCCTCGAATCGCCTACGCGCCTCTACGGACAGGTTTGGACGGGCGGTCCACAGGTGGTCATCCGGTACTACGAGGCACGTCCACCGCGTGGAACGAAGATCCCCATCTGCGCCGTGGTCCGGTTGTCCAAGGGGCAACTGAGGAAGCGCCCCGACTCCAAGCCCGGAACCGCCATCCTCGAATCCTCCCGTGCAGGGGTCGACATCGTTGATGCCTTCCGGTGAGCGCTCCGCAGTACTTTGGGCAGAACACCGTCCGTGTTCCCGGACGGAAGCCTGAGCGAGGTGGGGTGACGAGCACCGTGGGCTGCTGGGGCTGTTGGTGGCAGCATAAGCCTACTGTCCACTGAACCGGGCCAATCTCACCTGTCCAGGCGAGCCAGACGCGGGCACGTCGGACGCGCTCCTCGTGGCGCGAGCAAGGCACCACATCCGAGTACGATTCGGAGCGGATCCGCCTGCCCGCAGAGCCCGTGGGTTCCTGGAGCGAACACCACCCGGCATATCTTCCTCTGCCGGGTGGATGCCCCCTAACCTGCTCCCCTGCTTACACAAAGGGGTGCCCATGCTCTGGCGGATTCTCTGGAAGGCCGAAGCGCTGTTCCTCGCCGTGTTGGTTGGGTGCAGCACCGCTCAGCCAATGATCCGGGTGGACTCAGGAGCAGAGGGAGAAACGCTGATCTACATCTCCCGCGCCGCCACGGCGGAGCCGGTGGAGGTGGCACCGGAGCAAGTCACCGAGGCGATCCGAAGACTGGCGCGCGAGGTGCGCTTGACGGGCTCACCCCGGCAGACAGTGGAACGACTGTTTCAACTGGACGCGCTCTATGGGGATTACCTCTACCTGCTGCGAGAGCGAAAGCTCGTCCCGCTGGAGTTGGGCGTGCCCCTGGAAGGGGCGTTGACGGAGGGGGAACAGCAGCTCGTCAGCCGTTACAAGGCATGGTGTCGCAGTGCCCAGGGTTTCGAGGGCGATTGCCTGGGGGGCGCGCTCGTGGGGGGCAAGTACCTGGACATGCAAGGCCGGTACATGCTCGCCATGGCCTTGAGCAAGAGCCCCGTGCTGGA
>NZ_JBJMQP010000081.1:0-1793 GCF_045802625.1 Hyalangium sp.
CCCTCAGTGTCCGCTGAACATCGTGATGCCACCGCCCACCAGCAGGAAGACGACGCCAATTCCTCCCAGCAGCAGCGGGAAGGCCCAGACGTTGAAGACGGTGTGGATCCGCATGTTGTCGGGCTGCGCCGGATCGTACAGGACGACCAGGCTGTCGCCCTCCTTGTAGCGCGGGGGGTTGGAGCCCACGTTGGAGACCACCTCCTGCGTGGCGCCCGCCTGCGTCCGGTAGCGGAGCACGGGGTAGTACGAGCGCTCCTGGTTGGTGCCGAGGCGCTGCTGCAAGGCGACGACCTCCGCCCGAGCCTCCTGGGCGCTGGACAGGAAGCGCCGGGTGCGCGCCGCCGTGAAGAAGCAGCCCACCAGCAGCCCCACGCCCACCACCAGGAAGATGAGACCGAATGCCGACACGGAACGCCTCCTCGTTGGAGCGAGCCGCAGCAGAGCCCAGGTCAGCACCGCACGCAAATGGACGGCTCTTTGTCCCGGAGCGCACGCGCTTTATGGCTTGACGGAGCGCGCCCGGGTGCTGACGCTGGGTGCATGATCCGCAAGGACTATATCGAGCGCCTCATCGAGCAGTTCGCCGCCGCGGTCGGGGCCTTGCTCAAGCTGCGGCGCGAGCGCAAGACGGAGGAGGCCCAGCAATTGCTCCGCGACACGGCGCTCTCCTTGCTCGGCATGGAGTACGGCACGCTGACGATGGCGGACGCGGCCTCCACCGCGAAGCTCTTGGGGCACCCGCTCCGCGTGGCGGTGCTGGCCCGGCTCCTGGCGGAGGAGGGAGCGCTGCTCGAGCAGAAGGGAGAGCCCGCGAGTGCCTCGACGCGGTGGGTGCTGGCGCTGGAGCTCTTCCTCGAAGCCCAGGCGATGGGCGCGAAGCTCGAAGAAGAGGACGCGTGGGTGTCCGCCGAGCTGCGGCAGAAGGTAGAGCCCTCGCTGCTGTCCGAGCGCCACCAGCAGTTGCTCGCTCGGGAGTACGAGAGAGCAGCGGAAAATCTAAAAAAAGTGTAAAATACGGATGCTCCGCGGAGCTGCTCGGCCTGGGCCCACGCCCTGGAGCGTGTCGTACGTCTATTCCTCTCATGGGTGGCACGCAGATGCTTCGAGTCTCTTGGAAGGGCGCGCTCACGCTGCTCGTGACGGCGCTGCTGACAGTGGGAGCGTCCCAGCCTGAGGGGTGCTCGGGCGCGAGCAGCCCCGAGCAGCGCTACCGGTACCCCGCACTGGATCCCCAGCTCGGCCACTTCGTCGTCACCGGCCATGCGCCCGACTTCCACGCCGTGGACGACTCCGGCGCCGCGCGGCTGCTGATTCGCTCGCTGGCCTACGCGCGCGCGGGCAACGCGCTGCCGTTCCTCTGGGTGGAGTCCCGCATGGCGCCGCCCGCGGGCTACCGCTCCGGCAAGGAGGGGCTCCAGGCCGCGGGGTTCATGGAGGGCCGGGACTTCCTCCACATGAACGCGGCCCAGCTCGGGGCGATGCCAGCCTCCTGGTGGAGCACGCTGAGCACGCGCTTCAGCGCCCTCGTGGTGGCCTCGGATCGCGCGCTGCTGACGCAGGCGGAGTTGGATGTGCTCAAGCTCCACCGGCTCGACGTTGCCCGGTTCTTGAAGGAGCTGCGCGGCGTGGTGGCCTTCTCCGAGAGCGGCACGGGCGCGGGCCTCACGCAGCGAGACCGCTATGAGTTCCTTCCCTTCGACATGTTCGCCACCGCCGGCGCGAAGCCGCCGTACTCGGTGACGGCGTTCGGCCAGCAGGCGCTGGGGGTGACTCGAGACGACGTGAACTCG
>NZ_JBJMQP010000082.1:0-55070 GCF_045802625.1 Hyalangium sp.
AAGATGATGCCGGACGTGCTCCTGCTGGACCTGGGGCTGCCGCGCATGAGCGGCATCGACGTGACGCGAGCGGTGAAGTCCAGCTACCCCAAGGTGGAGATCCTCATCTTCACGATCTTCGACGAGGAGGACAAAGTCCTCGAGGCGGTGAAGGCGGGAGCGTCCGGGTACCTGCTCAAGGGCGCGCCGGTGGACAAGATCATCGAGGCCATCAAGGAGGTCCGAGCCGGAGGCACGGTGATCCAGCCGAACCTGGCGCGCCGGCTGCTCAGGCACTTCCGGGTGGATCCGGACAGCGTGCCGCTGCCCGCCACTGCGCGCCCCGCCGCTCCCGAGGCGGCACCGGCGCCCAAGGTGGAGGCCGCGCCCGAGGCGGTGCCGGGGCCCGTGGCGGTGGCGGCGGCCGAGGAAGAGTCCCCGCTCAAGCCGCTGTCGGATCGAGAGAAGGAGATCCTCCAGCTCATCGCCAAGGGCGTGTCGAACAGCGAGGCGGCGAAGCTGCTGAACCTGAGCAAGGCGACGATCCGCACGCACCTGGAGCACATCTACCGCAAGCTCGAGGTCACCAACCGCGTGGAAGCCGTCACCGAGGGCATCCGCAAGGGATTGATCTCGGTGTAGCCAACTCGAAGGAGTTAGGAGCTTCACCCCGGAGCCCTTGCGCTTACGCAGGGCATCCTTTGACGGGGACTCCTTCCGTCCGGGAACGCCCGCAGGCTTCTTCCGCATCGCGGCCTTGAAGTCCTCGATCTCCGCTGGACCTTCGGCACATGCCGAGCGCCCTAGCCCTCAGACGGGGCTGGCATACTCCAGGAGGAGCGAGGCTTGCCCCACAGCCCCCGCTTGATTGAAAGGACGTGGCCATGCGTTTCCGAACTTGCAGCGCCCCCCTGCTCCTGCTCCTGCTCTCGGCCTGCGCCACGATGGATCCAAGCCCGGGAGAGGTGGAGGCCCCGAGCCCGCGACTCGCCAATCTTCAGCGTGCGGCGCTGTACCCCTGGACGGATGCTGGGAAATGCGTGGCGCGGGAAGCCTCCAACGAGTGGCCGATCCTTGCGGAGCGGTGTTTTCACGCGCTCGATCGCGACAGGGTCAGGTTTCGGGATGTCACCAAACGATGCGCCGTTGCCTATGCGGATGCAGCCGCCCCCGCAGTCGTGGCCCTCTGTGTCTTTGCGGCACCCGAGATCGTCGTCGGGGCAGTGATTGTTGTTGGCGCGGTGGTGGTGGCAGCCGCCATCCAAGAGGGGATCGATGCTTATCAACGGAACGCATCCCGCGAGCGCGCGAAGCCCAAGGCTCAAACTCGGCCCGCTCAGGAGCCGTTAGCGAACCAAGCGCCTAAGCCAAAGGGCTCACCCACCGGAGACAGCTTCCCCCCACCGCCAGAAACCAAGCCGCGCCGTCCGTCGTGCGAGCCCATCCCGGTGCGGCACGCGGGCGAAGATGTCCCGCATAACGAGTGTGCCGATAAGTTTCCGCCCAACCGTTATCCCGGCATGGACGTATTCGTAGGCGGTGAGCGCTTCGATGCGCTGCAAGTCGGCGTGCGTGTGCTGTGGGAAATCAAGACACATCGATTTGACACATACAATGCCTTTATCCGGGATCAGGAGATTGATAAGGAGATTGAGCAATTACACAGGGAGCTTCATGCTGCGAGTGCCTGTGGATATGACTTCGTCATTGGTGTGAGCACCGAAGCGCACAAGCAAGCACTGCTCAATCGCGATTCCACCCTCAAGATCGTCGTCACGGGGTGCAAACGATGACGACTCAAAGTACCCTCATCCTCATCGTCTATGCGCCTGCGCTCGTGGGTGACGGCAAACGCACGCTCGCTACCATCCATGGCTTGGAACGGGCATTGCCCGGATTGCGCCTGGAGTGGAGAGTGACCGAGAGGCGGCGACTTGCCGCGTTGCCAAAGCGCGACGAATGGCTTGCTGAGTCGGCAGCGCGCGGGAAGTTTCCTCTCGTATGCAATGGTGATGAGGGCTTTCCGGTGACGATTAGCGGGTTGACAAGGCCCGCGAGCCAATCGCCGGGCGGCCAGCCGTTGCTCGATGTTCATGCGAAGATGCCGCTTGACGCAACTGTTATCGCGGCAGCGGGGGTTGTGCTGGAGGGCGTAGCGGAGGGCGCACGCGCGTTCTGGGGGCGTGCGACGCCGGATGGTGCTGCGCTGGACATCGCGTATCAGACAGCCCCCACGCTGGAAGGGCCGCCTTCCCCACGCCGGGGGTTGCCCGCCCTGAAGCTCTTCCAGCACATCCGCTCGCCAGAGATTCCCTATTATCTTGGGTGGCTGAACTACTGGTCTGCCGCTGCCGCGAAGGCCATCGGGTTCCCGGACCCTGCTCGCGACGCCGAGCTGCTCAAGCGGGCGCGGCGCACGGCGTCGGGCGGGTGGATCGTGCAGCTCACGAATGCGCCGCTCGATCTCGACAACCCCGCCCACCTGGACGCGCTGAAGCGAGCCTACGAGCGCTTCCCGCAGATCGGCGGGCGCGACTCACCCTGACCGATCCCCAGGCTTGCAGTCAGGGGGCTCTCGGTTGCGCAGCGGCCATCCCCATGGCTGCCTGCTTGGTGGGGGGTAGAAAGATTCAAACTTCGACTAACCGATGCAGGCTATTCATGGAACGGCGCTGTGCGGTTGTATTTGCGCTTTACCAAGCGCAAGAAATTGGACCTTCCATGGATTCGCCTCTGGACTTGAGTCCAAACAAGGGTTGGGCGTTCTCTATTATTGCCAGCTCACTTGTCCTGCGAATTCCTCTTCGGGCATATGGCAAGCCGGGCCGGCCACTGCACCCATCTGGATGCGTCATTCCGTGCTCCAGAACTGGTCGAGCCAGCCTGCTGTCAAAGTAGCGATCTTCTTCTCGCGGCCATAATCGCTCGACGAAGCAGTCCATTCGAATCCGATATAGGCCCGCTTTCCGGGACCGTTGTCTCGCACCCCCGGCGAGGTCCATGCATGAGCCACTGGAACGGGTTGCGCGACGGGTCTCCGTGCACTCCAACCCTGCTTGACTGCATCGTTGGAGGAGTAGAGATGCACGCGAAGTGTGCCATTCGCGAGTGCATCCACTGCAAAGTAGGTCCCTTTCGAGACGTGGACCGCCCAGTAATGCACCTCACCGAATGGCTCACGCCCCTCAGACGCCCGAGGTGCGACAATTTCTTCCTGCGCCCACTCCAAGAACTCCTCCCGCGTCATGTCAAAATGCTTCCTAATCGAGCAAGCCCGCCGCCGATTGCAGCGAGCGGCCGGTCTTCTGACGGATGTTGCAGCGCACATCGTGGATGAGCTTGAACGTACCGTCGTTGCGCCTCCCGCCTCCAGAAATTCTGTTCGGGTTACATTCCAGCATCTTCTCCACCTCGGCTCCGGAGCGCTCACTCTGGGTGCGACGTCGTCTGGCGGCGGGTCGGAAACGAGGGCAGGTAACAAGCATTCTTCCACTCGTATGCGTCTTCCCGGCAGGGCGCTGGGGCATCTCCCAAGCGGTACCAGCACCCTCCACGCAGTTCCACTTCGCCATATCGGGTGCACGGAGGTGTGCGTTGGCCGGGAAAGGGCTTCTCCAGCGGTAGCCCTACTGCGGGCACCCTGCTGTCCTTGGACATGGGGGCCAACGTTGAGGCGGGAGTCGTGCTGGCGCTGTCTCCCACCGCCACGAAACCATGCTCGCGGGAATCCTTGTCCGAGGTGACCTGCGCTACCTCCGGCCTACGGTAGAGGCACGCCACGGTGAGCCCTGCGAGCAGCAGCCCCAGGAAGGCCATCGCCACTTCCACTCCCCACACCGATGTGAAGCTCTGGGACCGGAACTGCGAACTCTCGGGAACCGCGCGAGTCCCCTCCCCGGCCTCGCGCAACGCGAACTCCTGCCTCGCAACAGCGTCCCGCTCCGCAGCCAGACGGAGCGCCCCTGGCGAACGCCACCGAGGCCCATGTTCGTCCCCCACAGAGAACAGAGGAACATCCCCCTCGGCCCCCGCGCCCTGCGCCGCCTGCTCCAGCGCCTTCGCCGCCTCCCGAGCACGGCCCTCAAAACGCTCGATGGGCGCGGGGGACAGCAGTCGCAGGATGAGCGCGTCCAGTTCCGGAGTGATCCGCGGGTTGAGCTCGCGCGGGGGACGCGGCCCAGGCCCGCCCTCGCGCCACACCTCGGAGCCGGTGTCCTCGGGACGGGTGGACGGCGGGTACTCGTCCATCACCAAGCGGTATGCCGTTACTCCCAACGCGAACAGATCGTCACACGCGCTGGCCGGGTAGTGCACCGTGGGATGACGGCGGAATGCGCTGAGAAACGCCCACGCCTCGGGGCTGCGGTAGGCCTGGGTGCCCGGGGGCCACAGCTTCGAGGTGAGCGTGGCGGCGCCTCGGTAGTGCCCTGCCCCGAAGTCCGTCAGGAAGACCCGGCCATCCGGCCGCACCAGCACGTTGTCCCCTTTCACATCGCGGTGCACACCACCGGCCGCGTGCGTGGCAGCCAGCGCCCGCGCGCCCTGCGCCAGCAGCCTCAGCACCTCGCGCGAGCTGGGATTGCGCCTGTCCGCCCACTCGTACAGCGTCTCGCCTTCCACCCAATCCATCACGAGATACGGATAGGCCCCCGAGGGATGCTCCCACACTCCCTGCGCGTGGAGCCGGGGAACGTGAGGGCTGACAATGCGCGACAGCAGCCAGGCCTCGCGGGCGAAGCGCTCATCCCCGGGGTAGATGGCCAGCTTCAGCGCGAACGGGCCCGCCTCTTCGCGGCCTACCTGCTCGACACGGTAGAGAGTGCCGTAACCCCCCCGCCCCCTCCAGCCCATCACCCGCCACGCGCCGATCCGCAGCCCCACCGGCAGGCAGAGCGGATCCACTTCCCGTAAGGTTCGCTGCGTCCCCATGGGCACTCTCCGGCGCGGGCGTTCACCTCCGCCCGCTTGCCCTACCCTACCTCATGGGTCTCCAAGTGTGCTGCCCAGAAATCCACAGGGTTACAGTCAGGGGGCTCTCGGTTGCCGGGCCTTCTCAAGCTGCGCTGTGATCCAATCGTAGTAACTGGCAGTGCTCGTAAACCAGGATTGCGGCTCAGTGTCCGAGTACCCGCCATTGATGCCCACGAGCCATCGCTTCCCGTTGTCGTCAAGAAACAAGGCCGGGCCGCCGCTGTCTCCTTCATGCGTATGAGCCCCCGAATCGTTGAAGCGGAACTCCCGGCCTGCCCGGTCGGACAGTGTGCGGATGGTGGATACTTTATTGGTGCCAAACCGGCGCAGACCTCCATCGTTTGCCTCGTGCTTGGTCGACCCGTAACCAATCACGATGAGCTCATCACCCTTTGAGACTTCCTGCTTCCTCAGGAGAACGTCTGGCGCGATCCCATTCAGTTCGTGATCGAGCGTCACAATGGCAAGGTCCGCGACTCGCTTGTCTGGATCCACAAACCCTTGGCTATCGAGTTGAGAAGTAAAACTCTCATGCACGATGACATTCCCTGGGGACGACTCCGCAATGGGCTTCCAGCCCTTTTCCTCCGGCCGGTAGAGATAGAAGGGGCTGATCACCGTGGCCTTCTTGACACATGAACTCCTGTTGAAGGCTGCTTTCGTTACCGAGCAGAAGCAATGAGCAGCAGTAAGAACTGTCCGTGGGGCAATCAGGACGCCACTGCAAGTCCCTACGCCACTGTAGATCCTCACGATGGCTCGCCAGAGATTATCGTGATCGTCCCGCCCCCCAGAAACGCCGTTCATGTCGTGGGCGGCGAAAGAACTTCCACTCACCCGGGGAACGCTTTCTCCACCTCTGAGCCCAGAGGAGTTGGAGGTGCATCCAACCTCCAAGGAGATGACCATGAGCAGGTAAGATGCCAATAGACTGCGGCAAGCGGCCATACGAGCCACCTCTTCAAGTTTGCGTCAATGATTTGGAGTAGGAGGTATATCGGTCGCAGCGCGGCGGACCTCAGCCCGTAGCCAATCCCGATATTGAGAAACACGGGTGAATGAAAGCTCCTGGTCCGTACCGATGCTCGCGATTCCGACCAGCAGATGCCGCTGAGCAGCCTCGCGAAAGCAAGGGCCACCGGAGTAACCGTTATAAATCGAGGGACCTTGCTGCTGATAGAGAACTCGTCCCTCTTCGGGGGCCAGGACTTGAGTGACGGTGTTCTTCCGGAAGTAGCGAATGCCATAGAGCCCGCCTACCGTCCTGTGGCTTTTAGTATCCGCATAGCCCGCCATGACGAGAGGCTCACGGGCTTGGACCTCGCCTTGTTCCATCAAGGGTTCGGAGGGTACTCCCTTCACGGCTTCATCCAAGACAATGACTGCCAGATCCGCGTGCCCCGGCTTTGCCGAATTTGAGTTCTCCGAACCGGGCGTGAATTCAGGATGGGGCCGGACCGTGCCTTCATAACTGTTGAAACTCATCGAGCTCGTAGCTTCTGGGTAGTCCTTATCCTGTGCAGCCTCGTAGATGGCCGTGGTCACGGCGGCGCGTTCCAAGCAAGACACACCCCGACCGAGAATCTTACCCTTGATGGGAATGCTGGCGCTTTTTCCAGGCTCGCAGAGACAGCTGGCCGCGGTCAGGACGACTCGAGGGTTGATGACGACACCGCTGCACAGAACCGTTCTCGACTGGGCGTCGGTGGTGATCATGACCGTGGAGACGTAGCGGTTCTCGACGTCCATCGTGCCGGCATATTGATACAGGCTCGTATTGGTCACCCCATATTCCGAGGTTTCGCGGTCGGCTTGTGTATTGGCGGCGCCCGCATCCACCTTCAAGGGCTGCTCCGTGCGGCTCCTGCATCCAGTCACGCCCGAGAAGAATGGAATGAGCAGCAGGATGGCAGCGAGGGCCATGCGCTGGAGGCGTGTGGGTGCGATGGAAACGCGCATGCGTCTTGGCTCAAGGGATGTTCAGCCTCGTCATTGGAGCATGGATGGGGCCTTGGTAAGAAGGGTCCCTCAGCCCGTCACGCCTGCGCTATGGTCCCCGCCCCATGCAGCCAGTCATCTCCGTTTCCGGCCTGACGAAGACCTACGCCTCCGGGCAACATGCGCTGAAGAAGATCGATCTCGAGATCCGCAAGGGAGAGATCTTCGCCCTGCTCGGCCCCAACGGCGCCGGCAAGACGACGCTCATCAGCATCATCTGCGGCATCGTCACTCCGAGCTCGGGGACGGTCATCGCCGACGGCCACAACATCTTCAAGGAGTACCGCGTCGCGCGCTCCAAGATTGGCCTGGTGCCCCAGGAGCTCACCACCGACGCCTTCGAGACGGTGTGGGCCACGGTCCGCTTCAGCCGCGGGCTGTTCGGCAAGGCGCCCAACCCCGCCCACATCGAGAAGGTGCTGCGCGATCTGTCCCTCTGGGACAAGAAGGACTCGAAGATCATGACGCTCTCGGGCGGCATGAAGCGGCGGGTGATGATCGCCAAGGCGCTGAGCCACGAGCCGGAGATCCTCTTCCTCGACGAGCCGACCGCCGGCGTGGACGTGTCGCTGCGCCGGGACATGTGGGCGCTGGTCCGGAAGCTGCGCGAGCAGGGCGTCACCATCATCCTGACCACCCACTACATCGAGGAGGCCGAGGAGATGGCGGACCGGGTGGGGGTGATCTCCAAGGGCGAGCTGATCCTGGTCGAGGACAAGGCCACGTTGATGAGGAAGCTGGGCAAGAAGCAGCTCACGCTCAACCTCCAGGAGGCCCTGGCGTCCATCCCGCCCGAGCTGAGCCAGTGGCAGCTGAGGCTGAAGGCCGGCGGCAACGAGCTGGAGTACGTCTTCGACGCGAACGAAGAGAACACCGGCGTGCCGCACCTGCTGCGGCGGCTGGGCGAGCTGAACATCGGCTTCAAGGACCTGAACACCCGCCAGAGCTCGCTCGAGGAGATCTTCGTGAGCCTGGTGACGGAGCGTGCCGCATCATGATCTTCAACTTCCATGGCGTATGGGCCATCTACCGGTTCGAGATGGCTCGGGCGCTGCGCACCTTGCTGCAGAGCGTGGTCACCCCGGTGATGACCACCTCGCTCTACTTCGTGGTCTTCGGCTCGGCGATTGGCTCGAAGGTGACGCGCGTGGGTGGGGTGCCCTACGGGGCCTTCATCGTGCCCGGCCTGATCATGCTCAGCCTGTTCACCCAGAGCATCTTCAACGCCAGCTTCGGCATCTACTTCCCCAAGTTCACCGGCACCATCTACGAGCTGCTGTCCGCGCCGGTGAGCTACCTGGAGATCGTCCTCGCCTATGTCGGCGCGGCGGCGACCAAGTCGATCGCCCTGGGGTTGATCATCCTGGCCACCGCGTCGTTCTTCGTGCCGCTGGAGATCCTCCACCCGCTGTGGATGATCGCCTTCCTGGTGCTGACGGCGGTCACCTTCTGCCTGTTTGGCTTCATCATCGGCGTCTGGGCCAGGAGCTTCGAGCAGCTCAACCTCATCCCCATGCTGATCGTGACGCCCCTGACCTTCCTGGGCGGCGCGTTCTACTCCATCGACGTGCTGCCGCCCTTCTGGCGCACCGTCACCCTGTTCAACCCGGTGGTCTATCTGATCTCCGGCTTCCGCTGGAGCTTCTACGGGACGGCGGACGTGGCCGTGGGGACCAGCCTCGCCATCACCCTGGGCTTCTTCACGGCGTGCCTGGCGGCGGTGGGGTGGATCTTCAAGACGGGCTACCGCTTGAAGAACTAGCCCAGGACTCGCGCGAGGAAGGGCGCCATGCGGCTCGCCCGGGAGGCGGCGACCTCGGCGGGCGTCCCGGACGCCACCACCCTGCCCCCCTCGTCCCCGGCCCCGGGCCCCATGTCGATGACCCAGTCGCTGGCGGCGATCACTCGCATGTCGTGCTCGACCAGGACGACGGTGTTGCCGGCCTCGACCAGCCCGTCGAGCTGCGCCATGAGCTTGTCCACGTCCGCGGGGTGCAGCCCGGTGGTGGGCTCGTCCAGGATGTAGAGCGTGTTGCCGCGCTGCACCCGCTGCAGCTCGGTGGCGAGCTTGATCCGCTGCGCCTCGCCGCCGGAGAGCTCCGTCGCGGGCTGGCCGAGCCGCAGGTAGCCCAGGCCCACCTCCCTCAACACCCCGAGCGCGCGGAGCAAGGGCGGCTCCTCGGCGAAGAACTGGTAGGCCGCGTCGACGGTCATCCCCAGCACCTCGGCGATGTTCTTTCCGCGGTACTGAATCTCCAGCGTCTTGGCGTTGTAGCGAGCCCCATGACACGTGGGGCACGGCGCGTAGACGCTGGGCAGGAAGAGCAGCTCCACGCTCACGAAGCCCTCCCCTTCGCACGTCTCGCAGCGCCCCTTGGCCACGTTGAAAGAGAAGCGCCCCACGTCGAAGCGCCGGGCCCGCGCGGCGGGCGTCGCGGCGAACAGCTTGCGCACGTTGTCGAAGAGCCCCGTGTACGTCGCCAGGTTGGAGCGCGGCGTGCGCCCGATGGGCTTCTGATCGACTCGCACCAGCCGCTTGATGCCCTCCATCCCCTCGGCGATCCGGCCGCCCGTGGTGAGCACGACGGTGCGCTCCAGCGCTTCCCCCTCCTCTTCCTCGGGGGCGAGCTCATGGCCGAGCTGCTCGGCGACCAGCTCCACCAGGACCTGGCTCACCAGGCTCGACTTCCCCGAGCCGGAGACGCCCGTCACCGAGGTGAAGACTCCCAGCGGAAAGCCAATGTCGAGCCCGTGCAGGTTGTTGCGGCTGACGCCCTGGAGGCGAAGCCACCCCTTGGGCGAGCGAGGCGGGCGGCGCGGCGCGGTCTCGGCGCCCAGGAGATAGCGCCGCGTCTGGGACGCCTCCACGGCTCCGAGCCCTTCGAGCGGCCCGCTGAAGAGGATGCGCCCCCCGTGCTCGCCAGCGGCCGGCCCGACATCGACGATCCAGTCGGCGTGGCGGATCACATCCACCTCGTGCTCCACCACGAACAGCGAATTGCCCGAGCCCTTGAGCTGATCGAGCGCCTTCAGCAGCGCCTCGGTGTCCGCCGGATGGAGCCCCGCGGAGGGCTCGTCGAGCACGTACACCACGCCGAACAGGTTGGAGCGCACCTGGGTAGCGAGCCGCAGCCGCTGGAGCTCGCCGGGAGAGAGCGTCGGGGTGCTGCGCTCGAGCGAGAGGTAGCCCAGCCCGAGCTCCGTCAGCACCTGGATCCGCACCAGCAGATCCTTGGCGATCCGCTGCGCCACGAGCGCCTTCTCCGGGTGCTCCCGCGCCAGCTTCGCCGCTCCCGGTGCCGTGCCCGCCGCGGCGGGCCGCAGGATCTCGGCGACGCGCTTCAGCGGCAGCCGGGAGAGCTCGCCAATGTCCAGGCCCGCGAAGGTGACGGACAGGGACTCGCGGCGCAGCCGCTTGCCCTGGCAGAGCGAGCACTCCCCGCTCACCATGTACTGCGACACCCGCTTCTTGAGCATCGCGCTCTGCGTGGTGGCGAAGGTCTGCAACACGTAGCGCCTGGCGCTCGAGAACGTCCCCATGTAGCTGGGCTCTTCCTTGCGCTTGAGCGCCCGGCGCGTCTCCGCTGGGGTGAACCCCGCGTACACCGGCACGGTGGGCTGCTCCTCCGTGAAGAGGATCCAGTCCCGATCCTTCTGGGGCAGCTCCCGCCAGGGGCGGTCCACGTCGTAGCCGAGCGTCACCAGGATGTCGCGCAGGTTCTGGCCGTGCCACGCGGGAGGCCATGCGGCGATCGCCCGCTCGCGGATGGTGAGCGAGTCATCCGGCACCATCGAGCGCTCAGTCACCTCATACACGCGGCCCAACCCATGGCAGTTGGGGCAGGCCCCCGCCGGGGTGTTGGGCGAGAACGCATCCGAGTCGAGGTGCGGCTGGTGCGGCGGGTAGCTGCCTGCGCGCGAGTACAGCAGGCGCAGGGAGTTCGAGATCGTCGTCACGCTGCCCACGGACGAGCGGGTCGTCGGAGCGCCGCGGTGCTGCTGGAGGGCCACCGCCGGGGGCAGGCCATCAATCGAGTCCACCTCGGGGACACCGGCCTGATCGATCAAGCGCCTGGCGTACGGGGCCACGGATTCGAAGTACCGCCGCTGGGCCTCCGCATAGAGCGTCCCGAAGGCCAGCGAGGACTTGCCCGAGCCGGAGATCCCCGTGAAGACGACCAGGGCGTCACGCGGGATGTCGACATCCACGTTCTTCAGGTTGTGCTCACGGGCCCCACGCACCCGGACAAACCCGGCCCTCGTATCGCTGGGAGTGTCGGGAAGCTGAAGACCGCGCGGCTTGGGCATTCGCCTGAAAATGGTGCCGGGGGCCCCCGGGAGCAAGGGAGGAACAAGGGGCCTGGGCGCCACATGTGAAGTGGTTGCACGATCCGTTCTATGGTGGGGTGCCCGGCTCCATCCCCCCAGGGGAGCCCGGTCCCCGCCCAAGGAACTGCCCCATGCGCCATCTCATCGTCCTGCTCGCGCTCGTCTTCGCCGCATGCGGCACGGAGAAGCCCCCCGGGGGCGACGAGCCGGACGCGGGGCCCGTGGGCACACCCGACGCCGGCCGTCCTGATGCCGGAGGCCCCGACGCCGGAAGCCCCGACGCCGGGGGCCCCGACGCGGGTGGACCCGACTCGGGGGTGACTTGTGGCCCCGCGAGCTGTGCCGGCTGCTGTGACAGCGCGGGAAGCTGCCGCGCGGGCACGGAGAACACCGCGTGTGGCCTGTCGGGAGCGAGCTGCAGCGACTGCGTGCAGGGGGTGTGCGTCACTGGCCACTGTGAGACGCCGGTGCAGCCGCATGCGGGGGACACCTGCGCGGCGCCCATCGCGCTGCAGGTGGACTCGAATGGCTTCGCCAGCGCGACGCTGGACCTGACGGGCCTCGGCGATGAGGCCCACTCGAGCTGCGGCGAGGGAGGAGCCGATGCTGTCGTCTCCTTCGACGTGGCGAAGGACGACACTTATGTCGAGCTGATCGTGCGCTCCGATGACGCGGGGGTACGCCCCCTCATCGCCGTGCGCACCACCTGCGACCAGAGAAGCTCCGAGGCCCTGTGCACCCTCGCCCCCGTGGACGCCCACAGCGCGCGTATCTCGGCCTTTGCCCAACACGGCCGCTTCTTTGCCTGGGTGGAGGCGGTCGGCACCGCGAGCTCGCCGCTGCACCTGGAGCTGCGACTGTCCCCTCCGGGGCCGGGTGACTTCTGTTCCCAGCCCCAAGCCCTCACGTTGACGAATGGGACCGCCACGCTCCATGACGACCTGCGCCGCTATGGCCCGGACCAGCTCAGCTGCGTCGAGGGAGCGCGCGACGCCGTCTACAGCTTCAGCCTCCCGGCCCTCTCGCAGGTGGCCATCTCCGCGAAGTCGCTCACCGCCGGCTTCGAGCCCACGCTCCGAGTGGGCTACAGCAACTCCTGCACGAGCCCGGGCTGCTCAGCCTCCGGGCTGGAGACCGCCCAGTTCAACGGCCTGCTCTACTACGGCTACTACGACATCATCGTGTCCTCGAAGGACCTGGCCGCCGGGGAGTTCGAGCTCTCCGTCACCACCACGCCTCCGCCCAGCGGAGAGACCTGCCAGGAAGCCTTCCCGCTGACCTTCGATTCCACGGGCCACGCCTACGCGGGGGTGGAGACCTCGAACCACTCGGACGACTTCACGCTGGGGTGCCTGGGCCAGCCGTCCGGGCCTGACTCCGTGCTTCACTTCCGGGTCGATCAGCCGAGCGACTTCTCCGCATCGATCCGCGAGACGTATCCCACGTACTCCCATTACAACGTGATGGCCTTGCGCTCCGCGTGCGGCGGAGCGGATCTCGGCTGCGGTACGGCGCTCTCGGTCGCGAACCTCACGCCGGGCGACTACTACCTGCTCGTTGACTCCGATGCCTCCGAGACCAACTCCCTCTCGGTGAATGCGGCGCTCACCCCACCGCGCGCTCCGGGCGAGACGTGCGCACGCCCCATCCCGCTGGCGCTCTCGAATGGCGCGGCCGGAGGCACGGCGCAGGTGTCCGGCACCCTGAGCGGGGCGTTCAACGACATCCCCTCGTACTGCGGCTCCTCCGCCGACGGGTACGATCAGATCTATTCCATCACCACCGATCGGGAGCTGGTCGTCCGGGCCACCGCGACGCGGACGGACACGCCCTCGGGCTCACTGTCGCTTCACCGCACGAATCCAGAGCGCTGCGCGACAGGCTACTCGCTGGCGTGCCAGGGCGGGACGACGAGCGCCACCCTCGCCTCGATCCTCCCGGCGGGCACGCACGAGTTCGTCGTCGAGTCAGGCTACACTCTTGGCTACACCCTCGACGTGAGCGCGACGCCACCGACCCAGGGCGAGTTCTGCGCCAATCCCTTCGGCGTCGACTTCCCCGCGGGCGGCGGCACGCTCACGTATCAGTCCTCGACACGAGACAGCGTGCAGGACAGCTACAACGCGTGCCCGGCATACGCTCTGCCCGATCGCGTCTACCGGATCACCCTCACCGATCCGTTCTCGAACCTCCAGGTGAAGTCCACCGCCCGGGGCTCGACCAACGCCCCGGGCATCATCCTCGTCTCCACTTGCGAGGACGTCTTGTCCCTTGGGGGGAGCTGTGACTCGACGGCCTCCGCCACCCGGGTGTTCCATACGACGGCCCTCCCAGCGGGCACCTACTTCCTCTGGGTGAAGGGCCCCACGGCCGCCGGCACCGACTACGATCTCCAGATCTCCGCGGCGCCCACCCCGCCCGGCGACACGTGCTCGGTCGCCACGCCGGTGACGCTGTCCAATGGGCCCGCGGGAGGAACGGCCACCCTCACGGGGACGACCGTGGGGATGTCGGATGACTTCTCCGCGTGTGCCTGGATCAACCCCGCCCCGGACCATGTCTACTCGGTCACCCTCGATCGCGAGCTGGATCTGCGGGTGAAGATGACGCCTCAGCAGTCCACGGCGAAGGGCACGCTGACGCTCCTGGAAGACTCGTGCAGTGGGGGGACCAGCGTGTGCGGGCAGCCGGATGCGAACGGAGTGGCCACCCTGCTCGCGGGGAGCCTGCAGCCGGGGACGCACTACTTCTCGGCCGAGTATTTCTCCGGGGGGCCTGGGGACTACTCGCTGGAGATCTCCGCGTCTCCGCACCAGCCGGGAGAGACCTGCTCGGTCCCCCTGCCGCTGGCATTCTCGGGGGGCGCCGCGGGCGGGACCGCGGCCGTCACCCTCAACCTGGATGACTTCTTCGACGATCCGCTCGTCGACTGTGGCGGTACTGGCACGGACACGTTCTTCACGTTCACCACCGACCGCGTGCTCGATCTGCACGCGAGCGTGCAGGGCTCCTCGAGCCTCGGCACTGCGTACATCTCCCTCGTCAGCTCCTGCGACGGACCGCTCTCTTGCACGCCGCTCTACTCCTTCTCAGCCCCGTTCGCGGTGGGCAGCCTGCCGCCGGGAACGTACGTGCTCGCGGTGGACTTCTGGTCCCAGGCTCAGTCAGCGAGCATGACGCTGCAGGCCTCGCTGACACCGCCCACGCCCGGGGACACCTGCGCCAATCCCATCCCGCTCACCTTCCCCGACGCCGGTGGCACGGTCACGGTGACGGGAGATCTGTCCAACGCCTTCGACAACCCCCAGCCGGACTACTACTGCGGGACGTACCTCCCGGATCGCGTCTACACCTTCACCACCACCCAGCCGCTGAGCCTCCTCGCCCAGGCCACCACCTCCACGGGCGCGAAGGCCCCCTCCCTCTCCCTGCGCGGTGGCGCCTGTAACGGCTCGGCCGTGGTGTGCGAATCCGGAGGCCTGGAGGAGTCGTTCCTCCGCGCCAAGGATCTCCCTCCCGGCACCTACTACCTGTTCGTCGACAAGGGGACCTACGACGCGCCCAATGACTACACGCTGAAGGTGACCCTGGGCGGGCGGCCGGCCGGTGATCAGTGCGCCAACGCGCTCCCGCTGGGGCTGCCGGCGAGCGGCCCCGGCCAGGTCACCGTCCAGGGTGACACGCGGCCCTTCTTCGACGACGTGGTGCCTGTCTGCGGGACCTACCCGGGGCCGAACACGGCTCCAGACACCGTCTATGCCTTCACGACCACCACCTCGATGAACCTGCGCCTCACCGTGAAGCCCCTCACCTCGGGGTTCCGGCCCACCGTGGCGCTGCGCCAGGGGTGTGGCACCAACGACTTCGACCTGCGCTGTGATGAGACCCCCTCGTACTCCTCGAGCGCCTGGACGAGCTATCGCGCTCTGCCTCCGGGGACGTACTACGTCGTCATCGACGGGTACGACTCGACCGAGGCGGGGGCGTTCGAGCTGTCCGCGCGCCTGTCCGCCGCGGAGCCGGTGGGCGAGAGCTGCGCGAACCCACAGCCGGTGACGCTCTCGCAAGGCACCCACGGCCGCGCGACGCTCACCGGCAGCTTCCCTGACTACTTCGAGGACATCTCGGACTGCTGGAACTACTTCGGCGGCAGTGATGCCGTGTTCGCCCTCACCACGGACAGCCCGCGGCTGCTCCATGCTCGCGCCCTGGGCTCGCCCTCGGTGACCCAGCCTACGCTGTCCGTCCGGCGCAGCCCGTGTGATCAGTCGTCCTCGCAGATCGCATGTGAGCGCTCCTCGTACGACGGCACCTCGAGCGTCTCCACCCCGCTGCCGGGCGGCACCTCGTACCTGATGGTCAAGTCGGGCCTGAGCAACCCGACGGGGACCTTCCAGCTTGACGTCCAGGTCGACGACTTCGAACCCGGTGACGTCTGCACGGGCGCCCTCCCGCTGGTGCTCTCGAACGGAGCCGCGGGCGGCACGGCGAGCGCCTCCGTGGATCCCTACGCGTTCGCCTCAGATGTGAAGCTGTCGTGTGACAGCTCCATCACCCCGGACACCTTCTTCACCTTCACCACGGACCGCGCGCTCAACCTGTCGGCCACCGTCCACCGCCAGAACACCAGCGAGCCGTTCTCGATCGGGCTCCTGTCGGGCTGCGGAGGCGCGGAGTCAGCGTGCGGCAACAGCGGCTACTACTCAGGGCCGCTGGTCCTCACGAAGTCCGCGCTGCCCGCGGGCACCTACGTCCTCGTCGTTCGAGGAGGAGAGGTGCTGCCGTCTGGCTTCACGCTCGACGTGTCGCTCACCCCCTGAATCCAGAAGAGGGGCCAGATCTGACCGGTCAGATCCAGAGGCAGGGGGCCAGCTCTGACTGGTCAGATCTGACTGGTCAGATCCAGAGGCAGGGGGGGCCAGATCTGACCGGTCAGATCCAGAGGCACCGGACCGCGTCACACGCGTGACACAATGCGTTGGCATTGTTTTCTCTCAGACATCGAGATTTCCGCGCTACGGTTGCATGCACCGGCCATCAGGCCGGCCCCCGCCTTCCCCCCGAGGCCCCCCATGCAGGTGCGTTCCCTGGCTGATTGCCGTTGGCTCTCCCTGGCCGTTCTCCTCTCGCTGGGCCCAACGCTCAGCGCCTGCGGCACCTTCGCTGCCCGCACGGGCGAGGGGGAAATGGAGCAAGAGGAAGACGAGGAGCTCGCGATCTCGGAGCAGGGAGTGACGTGCGGCACCGAGCGCTGGTCCGTGAAGACGGGCAGCGACGCGGACATCAGCAGGGTCAACCTCACCTCGACGACGACCACCATCGCCTCGCTCGTGGGCCTCAGCGCCCCGGGCTCGCTGCCGGCCAACAACCGCGTCAGCCCGGTGGAGCTCACCACCTACCGGCTGCGCAACGTCACCATGACCAAGTACAAGGCGGAGACGGACAGCGACTACCACATCGTCGTCAGCGACGGCAGCCGCACCATGATCGTGGAGATCCCCCACCCCGGCTGCGTCAGCGGCAGCAGCCCGCTCTACTCCAAGATCCAGTCGGCCCGGGCCGCCTTCGACGCGAAGTACTCGGCCACCAGCTCCTTCAAGACCAGCAGCGACACCGTCACCGTCGTCGGCGTCGGCTTCTGGGACTTCGCCCACGGCCAGACGGGCGTGGCGCCCAACGCCATCGAGCTGCACGCGGTGACGTTCTTCTGCTCCGGCCTCAACTGCTGAGCCCCCCTTTTTCTACTTCAGTTGAAAATTCACGGAGAGTCTGGGGAGGGGGTCGTTCCTAACCGACGAGAAATCGGCCCCTCTTCAGAGCGTGTGTGTCCGTGTCAGGTAAAAAAACACCCACGGGCCGCGAAACTTCGCCAAAGCACTCCAGATAATATTGGCAAGACGCTCGGGCTGGACAGACGCCTTGGGATCTTGGCTGCGATTTCGCGCCGGAACCGAGGAGCCTCCTCCAGCCCGATTTAACGCAAGGAGATAGTACCCATGAACGCCACTACGAAGACGACGCTGGGCCAGACCCCCAAGACCCTCCAGAGCTGGGGAGCTGGACTGAAGGACGGCCTGAACGCCGCGGAGAAGCAGCTGGTCAAGGCCGCCGTGAGCACGCTGACGGCCGCCGTCAAGGTCGCCACCGCGGAGCTGGAGCTGCTGTCCAAGGCGCAGGGCCAGGGCCAGGGCAAGTCGATCGATGATGTCCTCAAGAACGCGGGCTCGGGCTGCCCCTCCACGCCCGCCCCCGCCGACTCCACCCACCCCGCCGGCAGCCTGAAGGCCGACAAGGATGGCGTGATCACCACCCCGGGCGGCTACAAGATCCAGGCGACCGACAAGTTCAACTGGAAGATCACCGGCCCGGACGGCAAGGAGACGAACATCTGGGGCGACCCGCACGTCAAGGAGAGCGACGGCGGCGAGTGGCAGTTCAAGGACAACAGCACCTTCGTGCTGGGTGATGGCACCCGCATCAACGTCAACACCACGCCCTACGGCAACGGCGCCACGGTGACCGGCAGCCTGGACATCATGGCCGGCAACGATCACGTGAAGGTGACCGACATCGACAAGGGCAAGGGCAAGGTCGGCGACATCACCCACGACGGCTTCCAGCACGTCAACGACTTCAACGGCAAGGACGTGTTCGTGATGGGCAAGGACTCGGATGACTGGTCCTTCATGAACCGCGAGATCACCGGCAGCCAGGATCAGGGCGCCAAGCTCACGCTGGGCGACAGCATGGCGGCGGGCTCCCCGAACAACTCCAACAACGTCACCACCGGCGGCACCACCGGCGGCACCACCGGCCACCTGTCGGCTGACGACAAGGGCGTGATCACCACCCCGGGCGGCTACAAGATCGAGGCGACCGAGAAGTTCAACTGGAAGATCACCGGTCCGGACGGCAAGTCGACGGAGGTGTGGGGCGACCCGCACGTGAAGGAGAGCGACGGCGGCGAGTGGCAGTTCAAGAAGAACAGCACCATGGTGCTGCCTGACGGGACCCGCATCAACATCTCCTGCAAGCCCTACGGCAACGGCGCCACGGTGACGGGCGACCTGGACATCATCGCCGGCAACGAGCGCGTGCAGATCAACGGGATCGACCAGGGCAAGGGCCGGGTCAGCGATCTGACGCACGACGGCTACAACTACATGAACCAGAACGAGGGCCGGGACGTGTTCGTGATGGGCAAGGACACGGACGACTGGACCTTCCACGGCAAGGAGGTCACCGGCAGCGAGAACCAGGGCGAGACGATCAAGACCGGCAATGACATGGCGGCCGGCACCACGCCCTCCACCACGCCGTCCACCTCGCCCTCGACGAAGCCCACCACCAACCTGAAGGACCTGACCACCAAGCTGCAGCAGATGGTGGACATGTTCCGCTCGCTGGCGCAGGTCTTCTCGTCGCTGAAGAACCTCGAGAACGTGCTCGGCAAGCGCTCGCAGCAGAACCCCGGCATCGTGCCCCCGGGCCGCCAGCCGGCCACCGAGCGCCGCCAGCATGTCCTGGAGCGCTCCTTCGCCCAGATCGGCCGGATGATGGACACGCTGCTCCGGTTCCAGAACCTGAGCAAGAGCATCAACACGAACCGCAACCACATGTTCCAGGGCTGATAGACGGAAGGCCCCGAACCGCTGCATGATTGGGAGGTGGACTCGCCCTGGCGCGTTCACCTCCCTTTCTCGTTTCTGATGGAGGCAGTCTTGAGATTCAAACCGCGGATGGCTTCGGAGCCCCCGAAGTCCCAAGTGAACCCTGAGCTGGCGGAGAAGCTGATCCTGGGAGAGATTACCCCGGGCCAGTATCTCGGCATGTCCCCCGAGAACCTGTACAAGATCGCGGCGATGGGACACGAGATGTTCAAGTCGGGCCAGACGCAGGGCGCGCTGGACGTCTTCGAGGGCCTGGTGGCCGCCTCGCCCTATGACAGCGTCTTCCACTGTCACCTGGCCGCCACGTACGCGCGGCTGGATCGCTTCGATGAGGCGATGGCGTCCTATACGCGCTCGCTCGAGCTGAACATCGCCAACGTGGACGCCCTGGTGGGCCGCAGCGAGCTGTACATGCGCGAGCGGAAGATCTCCGAGGCGCTCCAGGACATCCAGCAGGCGCTGAAGCTGGATCCGCAGGCCAGCCGGGACACCACCAAGCGGGCCCGGGCCACCCTGCAGCTGCTCCAGAATATGGCCGAGACCCCAGACGCGCCCAAGAAGTGAGCCCCAGCGCCCAGGCTCCGCCACCTCGAGAGCCTGGGCGCCCCGCGCCCGTCCACGGACGGGAGGGCCGGCTACGGCTGCAACAGGTAGTCGCCCAGGTGGACGTGGCGCGTGCGCAGCCAGTAGTCGAAGGTGAAGCCGGGCCAGATCGCGGAGTTGTGGCCATCCGCCGTCTGGTACCAGCTCCGGCAGCCGCCGGACTGCCACACCGTCTGCGCCAGCTTCTCCCGCAGTTGCTCGTTGAAGCCGGCCTGCACCCCGGGGCGCACCTCCATCCAGCGTAGCTCCCGCGTGCGCAGCGCCTGGATGCACTGCAGCGCGTAGCGGGCCTGCGCCTCGATCATGAAGATCATCGAGTTGTGGCCGAGCCCCGTGTTCGGCCCCATGAGCAGGAACAGGTTCGGGAACCCGCTCACGGTGATGCCCAGGAAGGAGCTGGGCGAACCGCTCCAGAGCTCGTTCAGCTCGCGCCCTCCCCTGCCCACGATCCGGATCGGCGCGAGGTAGCGCGACACATCGAAGCCCGTGCCATACACGATGGCGTCGACCTCGCGCTCCACCCCGTCCCGAGTGCGCACGCCTCGCGGGCCGATCGACTCGATCCCCTCTGTGACCAGCTCCACGTTCGGCTGCTGCACCGCCGGGTAGTAGTCGCTCGACAAGAGCACGCGCTTGCAGCCCAGCCGGTAGTTCGGCGCGAGCCGCTCGCGCAGCCTGGGATCGGAGACACTCTGGGCCAGGTACCGGCGCGACACCCACTCGACGATCCGGTTGAGCCCGCCCGCGCGCAGGAAGAGCGCGGCACGCCACTCGCTGTTCCAGTAGAGCGCGGCGCGGTAGAGCCAGCGCAGCAGGGGGATCCGCTCGAAGAGCTTGCGCCGCTCCGGGCTGAAGGCCTTGTCGAACCGCGGGAGGATCCACGGCGGCGTGCGCTGGAACAGGTAGAGCTGGCGCACGCGGGACGCGAGCTGGGGCACGAGCTGGATCGCGCTCGCGCCCGTGCCGATCACCGCCACCGTCTTGCCGGCGAGCTCGGCGTCATGCCTCCAGCAGGCCGAGTGGAACGCGGGGCCCTGGAAGGACTCCCGCCCGGGGATGGCGGGGTACGCCGGCAGGTGCAGCGCCCCATTGCCCAGCACGAGCGAGCGCGCCCCAATGCGCTGCCCGTCCTTCATGTGCACCGTCCACCCGCCGCGAGCCTCGTCGAACTCGGCGCTCGTCACCTCGGCATGGAAGCGGAGGTGCGGCCCCATCCCGTACTTGCTGGCGCAGCGCCTCAGGTACTCGAGGATCTCGGGCTGGGAGGCATACGTCCGGCTCCATGCGGGGTTGGGCTCGAAGGAGAACGAGTAGAGGTGCGCGGGCACATCACAGGCCGCGCCGGGATAGGTGTTCTCGCGCCAGGTCCCCCCCACCTCGCCCGCCTTCTCGAGCAGCAGGAAGGACTCCAGCCCCGCCTTCTTGAGCGAGATCGCCATCCCCAGCCCGGAGAAGCCGGAGCCGACGATGGCGACCTCGACCTCGGTTACTGGTTGCAACAGAGCAGCGCGTGCGGCTGGCCGGCGGGCGTGCGGCTCACGCCAGCCACGTAGCGGCCCACGCCGCACTGCCCCTTGTAGCCCGCGCTGTCCCAGTCGCCAAACTCGGTCGACTCCCGGTTGTCCGCGGTGGCGAAGACGACCGTGGAGCAGGAGCTCGGCGTCACGGTGCTCGGGCAGCAGAGGACGTGGCTGAACTGGTGAGCGTCCGGCGACTGCGCCACGCCAGCGACATACTCGTCGGGAGCGCACTCGGCCAGGTAGTTGCCGGAATCCCAGTCCTGGTTGAACGTGGGCGGCTTCGCCGGAGAGAGGAGCTGTCCGCGATCGCTGCCGTTCATCACGTTGCGCACGGTGCAGAGCCGGGGCGGCGGTACGGGGGCAGGGTCCCTCAGCGGGGGGTGCATGTAGCGGTTGGCGTCCAGCGGATCCTTGTAGCAGAGGCCCTGGCGCGCCCAGCCATTGGCGGTCGACTTGGACAGGCCCATGATCCGCTCGCCCGGGGCGCACTCGCCCTTGTTGAAGCTATAGGCCCAGTCGCCGGCATTCGTGGTGCGCTGGGTAGAGATGCCCTCGAAGTCCACCGCGACGTAGGCGCCCTTGATCCAGCAGGCCTCGGGGTTGGTGTTGCCCGTGCTGCCGGTCATGCTCCGGTACTTGTTCCAGGCCGCCGCCTTCACCACATACTTCTGGCCGGTGGTGAGATTGGGATCCCAGTTGGCGCGCAGGCCAAAGCCCTTGCTCCCGTCCGCGTCGTCCCGGTAGTCGCGCCAGATGCCAAACGGCGTCACGCCGCTGTTCACCAGCGCGTCTCCCGCGGCCGCCATGGCCGCCGCCACCTGCAGGAACGGAGGCGGATCCATGGGAGGACTGCCCGTCTTGGCGCTCAGGAACAGCGTGCAGTTCTCCACGTTCGGGCCGCAGGTGGGGCCGGAGATGACCTGGAAGCCGAACTCGGTGGCGAACAGCTTGGTGTCCGTGGTGCCCGTGGCGGTGTTGAGCCGGGTGGCCGCGGCCTTCAGGCCGTTGGTCACGTTGTTCCTCCACGGGACGAAGCACGTGGTGAGGCCCGAGTTGATGCAGTTCAGATAGCCCGCATCCACCACGGGATCCGTGCCGGAGCCCGGGGGATTGTTGTACGGCTGGATGCCGAAGTAATCGAACGGCCGGATCTTCGCGCTGCCGTTGACGAAGGCCTGCGAGGTCACCAGCGAGTTCCAGAACGGCTGGGTGGTGAAGGTGTTCATCACGCCGCCGCTGACCATCAGCTCCGGGCGGCCATTCGCCGTCTTCCAGTCCCACGTGCGGCGCAGCAGCCACGCGAAGGCGTTGGGCGCCACGCGGAAGCGCGCCACGCCGTCCGGGCAGAGCGCCTCGGTGACGTTGGGCTTGTTGCCAATCTCATACGCGTCCGCCGCGCCCGTCTCGCCCGTCGCCGTCGTCCCGGTGAAGGTGCTGGTGGCCAGAGAGCTCAGGTGGTTCACGTAGCTGGTGGTGAACGCATCAATGTCTTGCTGGTTGGTGTCCGAGCCGCAGTAGCGCGCCGGTACCTCCACCAGCACACTGAGGCCCTTGGCGTGCGCCTTCTGGACGATGCGCCGGTAGGTCTCCGCGTCCACGCCCGGCGAGTCCGCCTCGATGCGGATCCACTTGGCGCCCAGGTTGGAGAACTCGCAGAAGGCCTGCTCCGCGTAGTTGCTCAGCGGCTGATACCCCGCGGTGTAGAAGTTGCCAGTGCCCAGGCCCAGCGTGACACCCGTGAGCGGCTTGTCCTCCGTGGCCAGCTCCTCGGCCTCCCCAGGGTTCTCCTGCACGGGGCTACATGCGCCAAGGATGGCCGCCACGAGCACAGTGGCCTGCCAGCAATTTCTCTTCCTGCTGAACTCTGTTTTCACTCTGCGCTCCTTGGCTCCACGGGGAGCCCTGACGGGAAGGGACGGTCGGCCCATGGGGGGGCTGGCCGCGGCCCTGGATCGCGTGCCTGCGATACCTCAGGCCGTTTCCCCTCTGGGAAGAGGATGCCTGACGCAGCCCTGGCACAGCGGCCCCATGGTAAACAGGGAGCCGAGTCACCACAAGGCCAAATCTGGAATTTCCAGTAAGTCCCAGTAACGTTTAGAGGCCCTGGGGCCGCGCGCCGCGCTCGCCAGGGCCCGCCAGGGCATCCGTCGACCAGCCTACAATCCAGAAAGAAACTTCCGCCCTCGGTGTCCGCCACCTCCTTAAGGGTCCGTATCATGGCTGACACGGAGGGGGGCCGTACCGGTTGTGCCGCACGCAACCGCCTCCGGCACATCCAAGGACGACCACACCCAACCGGGAGCGGGAGAGATGACGCCTACGTCCGAGCCAGCACTGCTCGCGAGCCACCGTCTGTTGCAGGTGCTGACCGCTGTCCAGACCGCCTTCATCCAGGGACAGCCGGCGCCACGACTCTTTGATCCGCTGTTGTCGGTGCTGCTGGAGCTGACGGGCAGCGAGGGTGGCTTCATCGCCGAGGTGGTCCGCGGCCCCGAAGGCAAGCCCACGCTGCAGCCGCACACCGTGACGAACCTCGCGTGGGCCCAGTCCCCCGTGCTGTGGAACCTCCTCGAGGCCGTGCTCATCAGCGGCCAGCGCGTGGTGTCCAACCACCTGCTCGCGGCGAACGTCCATGGCAGCCAGCCCGAGGGACAGCGCCCGCTGAGCGCCTTCCTGGGGCTGCCCCTCCATTCAGGTGGGGAGCTGGTGGGCATGGTGGGGCTGGCCAACCGTCCCGGTGGCTATGACGACGCGGTCACCTGCTTGCTGCAGCCGTGTCTGGCCCCCTGCGGCTCGATGCTGGCGGGGCGGCGGGGCGAGCAGCGCAGGCGCCACGCCGAGGAGGAGCTGCGGGAGCGGCTGGTGGCCACCGAGCGCCTGGCCTCCCTGGGCACCCTGACGGCGGGGATGGCGCACGAGATCAACAACCCCCTGGCCTACATGCTCAGCAACCTGAACTACCTGAACGACGAGCTGCACACGCTCGTCGAGGAGGGCACATTCCTCCAGGGCGAGCGCGGGAAGGAGCTCCTGGAGGCGTTGGAAGAGACGCTCGAGGGGAGCTGCCGGGTGAGGGACATCGTGCGCGATCTGAAGCTCTTCGCGCGCAAACCCACGGAGCCGCCGGGGCTGGTGGATCTCCCGGCCCTGCTCGACTCGTGCCTGAACATGGCCTGGGGCGAGCTCGAGCACCGCGCCCGCGTGGTGAAGGACTACGGGGCGGTGCCTCCTCTGTATGGCAACGAGTCCCAGCTGGCGCAGGTGTTCCTCCACCTGATCATCAACGCCGTTCAGGCGCTGCCGCCGCGCGGAGGAGAGTCGGCGGAGATCCGCCTCTCCACGCGGCACGAGGAGGGGCTGACGATGGTGTCCATCCGCGACACGGGGGTGGGCATCCCGGAGGAGAACCTGGAGCGGCTGTTCGCTCCGTTCTTCACCACCAAGCCGCCGAATGAAGGCACGGGGCTGGGCCTGTCGATCTGCCACGGCATCATCAAGGAGCTGGGAGGCCACATCACGGCGGAGAGCCACCCCGGCCGAGGCAGCACCTTCCGGGTCTTCCTGCCCACGAACGTCCACGGCGCTCGCCCTGCCGAGTCCATGGAACCGGCTCGGCGCGCCAGCGGGGAATGAGCCCGAGCCTCAGCGCCCGGGAGCACCTCAGGGCGCGGGCGGGGGCAGCGCGTCGTAATCGAGCTCGGCGCCCTGCGCGCCGGGGATCAGCTCGACTCCACGCTCCTGGATGTGCTCGACGAGGGCCGGGAAGAACCCGAGCAGCGTGTCCGAGCGCACCACGGGCGGCAGCTCGCGCTCCTCGGAGAGCAGCGCCGCGGTGCTGCCCAGCCGCTCCATGGCGCCATGGCTGCCCGCCGTGCCCACCCCGTTCAAGCTGCTGATGGGCGCCTGGTAGCCCACCGACATGAACGGGTAGCGATAGGACACCACGATGTCCGAGGGAAACTCCACGCTGATCGGCTCGAACGCGGTGCGGGCCCGGAAGAAGAAGTCCGGATACGTGCGATCGACGCTCAGGGAGAACAGCGCCTCGTCACTGAAGACGCCGTAGCGCGCGTCCTGAGCGAAGGTGACGGGGAGCTCGAGCGCCGCCCAGTCCGCATCGCTCGGCAGGAAGTAGGAGTCCGTGGCGGCCTCGTAGCCGAAGCTCGCCAGGCGGTTGCCCTCGCGCCAGACGCTCACCCACTCGAGGCCCTCGGGGAAATCCGGCCCTGGCGCCTCGCCGCGAGCGAAGACCAGGTCCGCCGCCGCGCACGTGGAGGCCCGGCGCGCCACCTCGGAGATCCAGCGTGGCCGCGCATGGATCGCCACATAGGTGACGCGGGTGTGGAGGATGGCGATCGCCGCGGGCCCGTCCACCTTGTCCGCGTCCTCGAGCGAGTCCACGGTGGTGACTCCCGCCGAGTGGAGCTGGTCGCGGAAGTCCACCACCTTGTCCTCCGGCTTGGCGATCCCGTCGATGCCGTGATCTCCGAACAGGGTGAACACGAAGGTGCGCTCGGGGTGATCGCGCTTGAACTTCTCGATGCGCTCGCTCAGGGAGACGAGCACGTCGGCCACATCCTCCTCGGAGCGGATGTGCCCCACGACGTCCGTCTCCAGCACATAGGCGGTGAAGGTCTGCTGGACCTGGCTGCGGCCGGCGAGCGCCTCGAACACGTTGTCGAGCCCGCGGTAGTAGCCGTAGACGGGGCGATCGTAGCTCCAGAGCGCGTCGAGGTAGGAGCTGGCGTGGTAGTCGAACGCCTTGTAGTAGGCGGGCGTCTGGGCATAGTCCGGCACCATGAAGGAGACCTCCTCCAGCGGCGGCACGAGGTGCACCAGCATTCCCCCCAGGGCCTTGTTGTAGACCTTGTCCTTCACCGGATCGTAGTGGCCGAACTCGTACCCGGCGAAGCGCGCGCTGTGGAAGATGCGCGTCCAGCTCGCGTCGCTGGTGGCGGGGAACATGGGGATGAGCCGCGAGAGGTTCCACCCATCGAAAGCGCCCCGCTCTCTGGCTCGCGTCACCGCGTCGTACGAGAGCCCATCGAGCCCCAGGTACACACGCACGCGAGGGTTGAGCGAGGAGTCTCCCTCGGCGGGGATGCTGTTCATCATCGCGTAGTGCTCCCAGTCACACGCGGGCGCGGCGAGCGCCGAGAGCAGGAGCACGAGCAGCCAGCGCCTCACAGGTACACCCCCAGGGCGATCATCGGGTTGGTCTGCCGTCCCTGCTTGAAGAAGCGGTAGAAGTAGCCGAGCTGCAGCTCGAACCACTTGCGGCGGTAGCAATAGGACGCGCCGAGCATGTCGAAGTCATGGTTCCAGTAGCCCACCTCGCCCAGGTGGATGCGGACCGAGTGGTGCTGAAGCGCGAGGAACTCGGCCACCAGGTTGGTGCCGAGCACCAGGCGATCCTGGTACGGCCCGTTGTCGAAGATGCCCATGACGGTGGCGGTGCCATGCAGGTAGAGCCAGGGGAGGACCTCGTACGAGGCCGTGGCGCCGACGGGGACCACGGTGAGCAGGATGTCCTGGGTGTCCAGGCGGGAGATGTAGTTGCTGGAGGTGAAGGCCTCGCTCGCGCCGGGCAGGAAGACGTCCACCTCCACATGAGCGGCCACCGAGAGCCGCTCGCGAGCCAGCAGCCGCACCTTGGCGTGGATGTTGGGCGTGCGGAAGATGAAGGAGAGGGGGCGCACGCCGAGCTGCGCCACATCGAAGAGGCCGAGCTCCGAGTTGCTGGTGCCCAGATAGAGGCCGCGGTGAGGGAGCACCATGCCGGTGTTCTCCCAGAGCGGGTAGAGCGCGGTGAGCGTGGGGGAAGGCACCTCGGCGGGCTCACTCCCCTGCTCGGCCGGAGGCGCCGCCGGAGCGGGCGGTGAAGAGGACTCCGCTCGGGCAGCGCTCGTGGCGAGGAGCAGGCTGAGCAGAGCGAGGGAGCGACGCACACTGCGGGACGGGTTCATCACGGCGGCGCATCCAACCGTGTGGCCCCCTTGAAGGCAACGATTGGCTAGTGTGGACCCTCGTGTCCGGGCCATCCCCCAAGACGTGTACCGCATGCGGGCGGCAGCTCGCCCCGAGCGAGCTGTACTACCGCTTCACCCTCGTCCTGGAGGGAGAGCAGGACGTGCTCGATACGTCGGGCAGCAAAGGGGCAGGCGATGAACTCGCCTCGATCCTCCGGCAGCTCGAAGCGGGACCCGAGGACCCACGCGAGTGGGAAGAGCAGATCCACTGGGAGCACAAAGGCGTCATCTGTAGCGCCTGCCGCTCCGTGGTGATGCGGACGCTCGCTCGGCCACCGAGGGATACCGGCCCTCATTGAGCTGGACTGACACGCCCCCGACTCTCGTACGCAAAGGAAAAGAAATGTCCTCAGCTGCCAGCGCTGTCGTTCCACGGATGCCTCGTTCGCGCTCCCGTCTCCTGCCGTGGGTGGCCTCGCTCGGGCTGGGCCTGGCCCTCGCCGGCTGCGGTCCGACCCACGCCGTCACGGGCGACTCGCTGAATTACAAGCACCCGCTGGCGGAAGGCACTCCCATCTGCGGGCGGCCCGACTTCAACCAGATGTTCCCGTACTCGATCCGCTCCGAGAAGCTCCCGGTGCTCGTCCACTACTACAAGGAAGTCGAGCGGGAGACGGCGCAGCAGGTGCTCGCGTACGTCGAGAAGGGCTGGGATTACCACGTCAACCAGCTCGGGATGCGCCCGGCGATCACGGACCATGGCGAGTGCGGCCCCGATGATGCGTTCGATGTGTTCGTGTGGAAGGGGCACCGGAGCTGTCTGGTGAATGTGCTCTCGGGAGAGCCCTCCACGCCGTGGGATGACCGGCGCGGCTTCATGGTCGTCGATCCGTGGGGCCCCTACGGCGGCCCCGAGCTCGAGGAGACCGTCGTCCACGAGATGGCGCATGCCTCGCAGGCCGCGGACGATTGGTACGAGGCTCCCATCACCTTCGAGATGTCCGCGGTCTTCACGGATCAGATCTACGCCAACCGCTACATCAAGACGTACTTCGACGACTTCCAGGCCCACCCGGACTGGGCGCTGGATCGCGATGACAAGTACGAGACCTGGTACATGTACGGCTCGTCTATGTATCTGCTCTACCTGAAGGATCGCTTCTTCGGGGGCCAGCCGCGGTTCCTGTCGGACATGTGGCTCCACTCGCGCAACCCGCCGGGCGCGGAGAAGGATCAGACGCTCAACGAGCCGGACTTCGCCGATGCGCTCGACGGCATGCTGAAGGACAAGGGCTCCAGCTACGTCGCCACCGTCCCCGAGTTCTCGCGCTGGCGTTGGTACACGGGCGACCACGTGGATGATCGCCACTTCCATCACTTCAAGGAGGGGCTCGAGAACCTCAAGGCGGCGAAGCTGGCGCTGGCGGCCCGGCAGGAGGCCGCGCCGGGCAAGATCAGCATCACCGACAACGCACCGATGATGCTGGGCACCAGCTACCTTGAGCTGTCGGCCGGCGCGTCCACTCCGCGGACGGTCTACGTGTCGCTGGAAGTGCCGGCCGGTGCGCCTCAGCGCCGCTTCATCGTGCAAGCCGTGCCTGGGCTTACGCCGGACTCCGATGGGGAGGTGCTGGAGCTCTCCTCGGGCCCCAAACAATTGAAGTTCGCGGCGGATAACCACCGCACGCTCATCGTCACCGCCATGCCGACGGGGGCGTACGATCCCGACCTGCGGGACGAGATGAGGTATCCGTTCTCGATCGTCCTCTCGGACAAGCCGTAGGTCTCACCTGAGAAGGGTGGCATCAATTCTGGCACTTCCGTCAGGCCGTGGCTGCGGACAGGCGCATCTCGGAGGAAGACGGGGAGATGCGCCACGGGCGTAAGACCTGGCGCGACAGGGGCGCATATCGAAGAGTTGCACATTGATCGCGGCTACATCGGCAGTCCCGTGGTGAGCGAGGTGCTGGACAACGGGGGCGAGGTGCTTTGCAAGCCGTGGGCACCGAAGAATGGAGAGCTGTTTGCCAAGTCAGCCTAATTCAGGTTGCATAATATCTTGCGCAGTCTCTTTTGATATCTCCTCCACCATTAAATCGCTAGCATTTTCAAGCACTTGCTCATGTGAAATGAACTCCTCGCATTGTTCTTTGGTGACAACCGGTTCCTTAGTGGTAAAAAATTCAAGAGCAGACAAAATTTGTTTTACGTCCCCAATTCCTTCAAGTGGAAGATGCTTATAAAGACTTTCTTTAATTAGCTGCTTAAACGCATTTATCTCAAACGCATTTATCTCAACCGGTTTATTCCAAGAACGAGAAGGAACCAAAACATAGCCTTTATCAAAATAATTTTTGCGTTCCTCCAATACGACCATTAGCGAAAACTGCGCCGCACCACCCTGCTTGTCACATGGATATACATGAAGCCCAATATTATAGAGTTTTTCCCCTGATGGGGGGGATGTTAATTCAAGATTCATCTTCACAACATAGTTTGGCGTAGGCAAGGCTTTCATAATGAAGTGCTCCAGCATTTTGGGCTCGAAGGGTGCTGTGTTTTTGCGCAGCCATTTGGCAACAGCGAGCGCCTGGAGTTCTTTCACTGTTAGTGGAAATTCAGATTCCTTAGCTTGGTTGGCGTTCATTAGCGTACAGGCAAAATGATATATGGCGGTCTCCATTTTGCGCCAGAATCCTGTACGTTGCCAATCGCTTGGTTGAGCGATGATATTTTCGCTTCTGTCGGGTCCGCCCAACTGCAGAGCCATTAAATGCCCTTTGTCTGTTCCCTGACTGTTGCCGGTCTTCTGACGCGAGTTTGGCTCTGGAGGTTTGCCGCGACCTCTCGTCGTGATAGGAACAATGACGCCCTCGACCCCAGACGCATTCTGCCCATTATGTTTACCTAAACCCTTTCCGTCTGCGCCTGTAATTTTCACAAGCCCTGCCCACGCTGGGCGTGGAACTCCCAATGGAATATCGAACATCTTATCGTGCAAACCATCTTTTCCTCGGGCCTTGTGCTTCGGCATGTGGCGAAGACAAAATTCCGTTGCGATCATTGCAGGTAGGAATTTGCATGTCTGGCAAAGCTTTGTCATTTGGCCCTCTTTGGTCGTTTGGGTCGGAATCGCTATATCTCAACTCTCCGCGCGACTGTGGAGTCTTGCGGTAGAAAGCTCTACTGGCACTGCTTAGCCTATCCGAAACTCGCGTGTCCACCGTCCCCCTCTCACCTGTCGGCGCTGGTGTGCGCCACAACGACAGGGGCAGAGAGGTCTGATCTGGTGGGCACCCTATCTGATATACTGCGACACAGTTGCCGGGCGGAGGGATTCTCGTTGTGGGAGGATATGTCACTGGATCAGTCGATATTGCGTCGGCTGAAGAGTTCGATCCAAGTTCAAGAGATGGGTGCACCGCCACAGTGTTGCCCGGCGGCAACGTTCTCATCGCAGGAGGGGGAGGCGGCGAACCGGGAGCGACAGCGGCAATCTATGACTATGCCGCTGACACCTGGAACACGGCTGGAATGATGCTCGCGACGGCGGAACTCTCCATGCCCTGAGTTCTCACCTGCGGCCGCCGCGCCTCGAAGGGCCACCGCGACCTCGGCCTCCACCGCCTGAGCCGCGCCCTCCTCCGCCATGTTGGCTCCCGCTCCGGTGGCCTCCACCGCCCCTGGGCTTGCCTCCTGCGTGGTGCCCATGCCTGCGCGGTGAGGATTCGCGCTCGTACGAGCGGCCACCCTGGCGCATCTCCGGACGTCCGCTCGTGCTCCGGCGACGGTCGTCGCGCGCGGCTTCGACCTCGTCCGGCGTCCACGGCAGATCGAGCTGCTCCTGGAGCTCGAGCAACGTATCCGCACGCACGGCGCCGCGCCGGCCCCGGAACACCCCGAAGCGCAGCGGCCGATCCAGCACCGGCAACTCTTCCTCCACCAGCGTCCGCGCCAGCTTCTCCGGCAGGTGCAGCCGCACCACGCCGATGGGTGCTCCCGACTTGGGCTGCTCCACCTCGTAGCCCAACTCCACCTCGCGATCGCGGATGAATACGGCGCTCGGCAATGCCAGGTATTTCTCGCGCGTCTCGGGTGGAACCAGCGCATTCAGATCGAGTTCCAGCGGGCGCGCGTGGAACTCATCCATGGTGGTCACCCCTTCGAGCTGCGCCTCGTAGAGCGCCGTCAGCTCCGCCTCCCCGAGCTTCGCCGTCCGTCCGCCCGAGCGGCGCCACACCTCGCGCACCTCATCGATGGCCGCTTGGTTGCGGCGCACCGCCGGGTGCTGCGTCTCCCCGCGCGCCGCCGCCTCGGCCAGCACGTGCCGGGCCATGTCGGCCAGCTCCGGCTCCCAGGCTCGGAGCACGTGGACGTCGCGCTCCAGTTCGAAGCCGGAGTGCTCCACGCGCCACTCGAGCACGAGCGATCTGCGCCCCGAGTCATAGGCCAGCTCCGAGCGGGTGCGCCGCGCGTACTTTCGCAGCAGATCGAGCGGGATCTGCGTGCCCTCGATCGCCGCCTGCGTCGTGCCGTAGCGATCGGCGAAGTACCGCAGCGATCCCGCTACCGCGCCAAAGCTCCCGCACACGCTCGTCTTCGAGATGCGAGCCTCATCCCCCCACGATGTCCGCTCGTCGATGACGAGATCGAACGGCATGAAGCGCGCCAGCAGGTCCGCGAAGCGGCGGAACACGCGATCTCCCGCGAACGGCAGGCGCGAGGGCAAGGCGATTCCCACGCTCCGGTAGACGCTCGCCATTGCCAGGGCCGCGTCCTCCACGGCCTTTACCAGCACGCCGCGGTGCTCGGCCCAGCGCTCCATCTTCTCCGGCTCGAACAGGTGGCGCGGCAGCCCGTACACCTCGCCGATGTAGCCCGCCGCGCGGTACGCATCCGCGTAGAGGTTGTAGGCCGTGAGGTGATCGCTGCCGGGCACCAGCACTCCGTCCAGGTTGCGCTCCTCGCGCGTCATGCGGTGGAGCGACTCGATGGCGCTGCTCACGGCCAGGAACGGGAGCAAGGCGTCCTCGCCGTTGACGATCAGCTCCGCCCACGCCCGGTCCACCGGGAGCGACTCGACCGCGCGGCCGTACTGCGAGAGCTTTCCGTGCTCGTCAATGATGTTGCGCGCCTGCAACCGCTGGAGCGCGCGCCGGTACGCGATGCGATCGAGCGGCACGGGGAGATCCAGCGCATCCACCTGCACTCCCAGGGCCGCGGCCGTGAGCGCCACGCGCTCCGAGTCGCCCGCGAGCTGGAACTCGGGCTCCGTCGGGCGAAGCGCGTAGAAGTTGATGGCGCGGTCGCTCAGGATGAAGACGCGTCCGCCCTCCACGCGGCCGTGCACGCGCCCGGCCATCTGGAGCAGCTCGTTGCTCCCGAGGTGGACGCGCGTGAGCACGTTGCGCCCGCGCTCGACGATGTTGGCGAAGCGCGTGTCGTCGATGACCACGGTGTCGAGCCCCTGCACGTTCAGCGCGCTCTGCCCCGCGGCCGTCATCGCCAGCAGGTAGGGCCGAGGCTCCGTCCCTTCGAGGAACGGCCGGATGGCGCGGATCGGCTCACCGCCGTGGTAGTACGCCGCGTTGATGCTCGGCCAGCGCTTGCGCACGTGCGTGGCCACCTGCTCGACCGCGGCCCGCGTGGGCAGGAAGACGCCCACCCCGCGCTCCTCCCGCTCCACGGACCGCAGGAATGTGTCGTCGAGGAACCCGAGCGGCTGCTTGCTCTCCACCACCACCGTGGCGACCTTGTTCGGATCGAACGCCTGGACCTCGAGCACCTCGGCGCTGTTCAGGTAGCGCGCGTAGAGCGTCGGATCCACCGTGGCCGACAGCCAGATGAAGCGGCCCCCCACGCGCTTGCCGAGCGCCAGGCACAGCTCGAGCTCCGCCGAGGTCTGGTGGATCTCGTCGATGATGAGCGTGTCATGCGGCAGGATGTCGCCGTTCTGGAACCAGCGCCGCGCGATGCCCGTCGTCACGATGATGACGTTCCAGGTGGGCGTGTCGGGCGTGGCCTCGCGCTCGCGGTTCACCACTCCAACGCGGAGCGGGGTGGCGCCTCCCTGGCCGACGATCTCCTCGGCGATGGAGCGGATGGCGAGCGTCTTGCCAGTCCCAGTGCCAGCGACGATCCCGAACCCCTTCCCGGCTCGGGCCAGCTCGCGGACTCGCGGCCCGTGGTGCTTCTCGAGGTAGGTCTCCAGGCGAAGCCCGATGGCCAGCTCGATGGTCTCACAGGCGGCTCGCGTGGGGGCGATGATGATGACGCGCCCTGTCGGCGGCTCGGTGGAGACGAAGGCGTCGTGGTCCGGTAGGTAGCGATCAGTGGGAGTGCGCACGCCGGGACATCACGCCACGAGAGGGGCCTGCACGGAAGCGCGAGGATCACTCCCAACGGGGCGACGCCTCCCCAGACGTCGCATCCCCGACCCTCCATGCCTTCCGAGCGGCCCCTCTCGTGTACAGCCGGGCAGCTTCCCCCTGCTACCCAAGGCTCAGCGGCTGATGGTCAGCTTCAGGTGGCGAGGCGCCGGCGTCCCGTAGACGGAGGCAGGGACCTCGCGAACCCGGTTGTCCGAGTCCACCGCACCCGTGTTCGCCGCGGGCTGCTGGGGGGCGATGTTCGGGCCCACCCCGGGCTCCTCGGACAGCTCGGTGCCCAGATCATAGAGGTGCATCATCGCGGTGACATCTCCGGTGAGGGGCTGGCCCGCCTCGTCGAAGAGCGCGATGCCTTCCGGCGCGGTGCTGAAGAACCAGTCGTTGGACATGCCGAACATCGTCACCAGCGAGAAGCGATCCCCCGGGAAGGCCTGCACCTCGAACTCGTAGCCCGTGCCAGGAACCAGCGGGCTGGTGGCGTAGTCACCGTTCGGAGAGGAGAAGGCGCCGACCTTCGTCCCCGAGGGCATCGCCGCGCTCAGCGTCTGGGCCAGCGGGGTCACGTTGCCCTCCTCGGCGATCCGCTCCAGGCCCTGGCCGCGGTCAGGCTCGCCCAGCTTGAACAGCGGCGCAGCCGCCCGGTGCACCACGTAGACGCCCGGCGACAGCGGCGTGGCGACACCGCTGGTGTTGGTGAGCTCGGTGGCGAGCTGCGTCACATTGCCCGACTCGGCAATCGCCTCCAGCCCCAGCCCACGGTCCGACTTGCCCTCGGAGAACAGGGGCTCGCCGCCGGTGGTCACCGTCCAGACTCCCGGCGAGATGCGCACCGGCTTGAAGCCCTGGGACGTCTGCAGCGTCGCGGTGTCACTGGCCACGTTCTCGATGCGCAGGGTGAACCGGCGGGAGACCGCGTCCGAGCGCAGGGAGACGCGGATCATCGACGACACCGGCGGCACATTGAACGAGTTGCCATTGGACAGCCGCGTCAGCGGCATGACCTTGCGCAAGGTCGCGTCCGGGTCCGGAGCACCGGGCCCGTCGGTCGAAGTGGCCTGGTTCGGGCCCGTGTGGGGCCCCACCGCTGGCTCCTCGTCGATCTCGGTGCCCACGTCCCACAGAGAGACGCTGGAGGTGATGTCCCCGGAGATGGGGTAGCCGTCCTTGTAGAGCTCGATGCCGCCCGGAGCGGTGGCGAAGATCCAGTCATTCGACTGCCCGAACATCGACGCGAACGAGAGCTTCTGACCCCTACCGGCGGTGAAGGAGACCTCGTACGCGTCGCCCGGGGCCAGCGGGCCCGGCGAGGTGCCGCCCATGCGCGTGTTGTAGACGCCCGACTTGAGCTGGGTGAACGGGGCGACGTTCTCCAGCCGCACCTTGAAGGTGGTGGCCTCGTTGGGGTTCTGGGGCTCCGAAGCAGAGTCCTGGCCACCACAGGCCGCGGCCAGCAGCGCGGAGACCAGGAGGGCGGATACACGTCCAGCGCGAATGTCGATCATGGTGCAACTCCAGAGAGGAAGGGGGAACTCGTCGCCGGGGTAGCGACGCTCTGCTCTCTTGTACGCAGGCCGAGCAAACCGGTTACATCCCCTGGCGATGGTGCCGCCGGTAGGCTGAGCTAGAGTGCGCGGCCCGTGTCGCTCTCGCCCAGCATGGAGCCATTGCCGTGACCGTGGTGTCCGAAGGTCCCTTCGCGACGCGAGCCGAGCTCGAGCGCTGGGCCGAGGAGCACCAGGTCCGGCACGCGCTCGCGGTGTCCGCGGAGGTCCTCTTCTCGGACCTGCCCATCAATGAGGCGCAGAGAAACGGGCTCCGGTATGCCCTGAACGGGCTGGCGCTCCGGGACGTCGGTTCGAGAGAAGGCGCGCTCCGTCATGGCGGCGCACGCGGCAGAGGCCTGGAGGTAGCGCTCACCGAGGCGACGTGGGCCTTGCTCCAGCAGGAAGCACGCTCGGTCCAGGTGGCGCTCTCCGAGGAGGCAGCGCGTCCCGAGTCGCACGCGGACGAGGCGCTGGCGCCGCTGTGGAACCGCCTGTTGGAGGTGCGCCGCACGCTCCGGCCGCACGCCCCTCCGCGCTCGCGCGAGCAGCGAGCCCTGGCGGCCTGGAGCTTCGAGGCGGCGACGTGCTCGCTCACGTGGAAGGAGCGCGAGCGCGTCGTTCGCGCGGGTCCGGACTACGGCACCGTCTGGGTGTCCGCCCGGTTGACCTTCCCTGGTGGTTTCGAGGGCCGAGTGGAGTGCAACTGCGGGACCCGGCAGCGCGGCTGCGTCCACGCGCTCGCGCTCATCGACACGACGCTGGATCTCCTCCATGACGGCGCCCGGGCCGCCGAGGCCCAGCGCATCGCCGAGGAGCTCCTTCGCCCAAGCTGGGCCCGCGCGCTCAAAGAGCTCGAGCTGTTCGAGGCGGTGGCGGCGAAGCCTCGCGCGGCGATCGAGGTCTGGTGGTGTATCGAGCATGAGCTGGGCGCGCTGACGGTGTCGCCGCTCGTGAAGAAGCAGACCCGCCGAGGCACCTTGAGCGCTGGCGCACGGATGACCGCGGCCCGATTGCTCGAAGAGCATCGCGAGCTGCTCTCCGAGGCGGAGCTCCGGATCGCCGAGAACCTCGCCTCGTGGGCTCCGGCGTCTCGCGCGGCCGGGACGTACCCCTCGCGAGCGTTCCTGGCGCTCGTGGGACATCCGCACGTGGTGATCGACCTTCGCCCCGAAGAGCCGATCGAGGTAAAGCGCGTCCAGCTGGGCTTCACCGCGCTCTCGGCCGGGGAGCACATCCGCCTCGAGCCTTCCATCGAGGGAGAGCGCTTCAGCCCAAAGCTCCTGGGAGCCCTGCTGCGCTCGTTCGCTCCGGGAGAGCCGCTGTGCACGGTCGAGGAGACACGCAACCGCTGCCTGCTCATCGACGTGAACGAAGAGGCGCGGCAGATCTGGAGCGTGCTCGAGCGGCATGGCGATCAGTTCCCACCGGAGAGCCACGAGCAGCTGCTCGAACGACTGTCTCGTCTCGAGGCGCGTCTTCCGCTCGTTGTCCCGCCCACGATGAAGGGCCGCGAGCTTCAGACGGAGACAACCCCCGTCGTACGCCTGCGCCTGCTTCCTGATGTGTCCCTCGAGCTCGAGCTGCTCGTGCGGCCGGGACCGGGCGCGCCGCTGTTCCATCCCGGGGTGGGCCCGCGGGATGTGCTGCTCTCGCGCAATGGAGAGCGCGGCTACGTGCGCCGCCAGCTGATACAGGAGGAGGAGCGGGCTCGCGCGGCGATCACTCCCCTGCCCCTCGCCACGGCTCAAGAGGGGCCGCCGTTCTGTTTCCGGATCGGCGACACAGAAGAGGCGTTGCAGTTGGTCTCCGCGCTGCAGAAGCCGCCGAAGGGTCTCGAGGTCGAGTGGGTCGATGCCCGGCCGTTCATCGCCTCCTCCGTCGGCCCGGAGGCCCTGAAGGTGCAGGTCGAGCGCAAGCGGGATTGGTTTGGCGTCTCGGGAGAGCTGAAGGTCGAGGCGGGCCGGCTCGAGCTTGCCGTGCTCCTGGACGCGGCCCGGAGACAGAAGCGCTTCGTGCGCGTTGATTCCCAGCGGTGGGTCGAGCTCAGCGACATCCTGCGCCAGCGATTGCTCGCCGTGGCGGATCACACTTTCGTGGGAAAGCACCGCATGGAGCTCTCTCCTGGGGCGGTCCCAGCCATCAGCGCCCTGCTCGATGCGGGGGCCGAGGTCGACGCCGAGCCCACGTGGCAGCTCTTGACGGAGCGGCTCGCCTCGTCGCTCTCGCTCAAGCCCAGGCCGCCCGCCTCGCTGGGAACCACGCTGCGCGATTACCAGGTGGAAGGCCATGCGTGGATCAGCCGCGTCGCGGCCTGGGGCGCCGGAGCGTGCCTGGCGGATGACATGGGGCTCGGAAAGACCGTGCAGGCGCTCGCGATCCTGCTCGATCGCGCACGGCTGGGGCCTGCCCTCGTCCTCGCGCCGACCTCGGTGGCCTTCAACTGGGTCCAGGAGATCCAGCGCTTCGCCCCGAGCCTGCGTCCCGTGCTCTACGCCGAGCAGCCGGAGCGGATGAAGTGCCTCGCGAAGCTCAAGAAGAGCGACGTGCTCATCGTGAGCTACGGCCTGCTGGTGCGCGATGTGGCGAGCCTCAGCGCGCTGCAGTTCTCGACGCTCGTCGTCGACGAGGCCCAGGCGCTGAAGAACCCCAACACCCGGCGAGCCCGCTCCGCGCGGCAGTTGAACGCCGGCTTCCGGATCGCGCTCTCGGGAACGCCCCTCGAGAATCACCTCGGAGAGCTGTGGAGCCTGTTCGCGATTGTCTTTCCGGGCCTGCTCGGGAGCTGGGAGCAGTTCCGCGAGCGCTTCGCCGCGCCCATCGAGCGCGGCAAGGATCCCGAGGCGAACGCGGCCCTCTCCCGCGTGCTGCGTCCGTTCCTGCTCCGGCGCACGAAGCAGGAGGTCGCGCGGGAGCTGCCGCCTCGAACGGAGATCCAGGTGCCGGTGGCGCTCTCCGAGGAGGAGTGGACGCTGTACGAGGATGCGCGGCTCGCGGCGGTCGCGGAGGTCAGCTCCCAGGGCAAGGGGCTCCGCAATGAGCAGCAGCGCTTCCAGGTGCTCGCAGCGCTCACGCGGCTGCGGCTGCTGGCGTCGCATCCGCGGCTGTATGACTCGCAGTCGGGTGTCGCCTCTTCCAAGATGCGGCGCCTGCTCGAGCTGCTGGAGGAGCTCCGAAGCGAGGGCCATCGGGCGCTGGTGTTCAGCCAGTTCACCTCGCACCTGGAGCTGGTCCGTGAAGAGCTGGAGCGTGCGGGCTTCACCTACCAGTACCTTGATGGAGCGACGCCCGCGGCGGCACGCGCGAAGCGAATCCAGGCGTTCCAGGATGGCGAGGGCGAGCTCTTCCTCATCTCGCTCAAGGCGGGAGGAACCGGCATCAACCTCACCGCCGCCGACTACGTCATCCATCTGGATCCGTGGTGGAACCCAGCCGTCGAGGATCAAGCCACCGATCGGGTCCACCGCATTGGACAGACACGGCCGGTGACGGTGTACCGGCTGATCGCTCGCGGGACGATCGAGGAGCAGATCCTCTCGCTGCACTCGGACAAGCGCGCGCTCGTGGCCGGCGTCCTCGAAGGGACGAACGTCGCGGCGCGGCTGACCACGAAGGATCTGCTGGAGCTGCTGGCGGGTGGCGACTCGCCTCGCGAGAGGCTGGACGACAAGGAGGAGCCGCTCACCCGGACCGTGCACTGAGCGGCCCGAGCGGAACTCGGGTCATTGCTGGCGCTCGTAGCCTTGCACCAGCCGCTTCGGCGCCTGCTGCCGCCACGCCTTTTCGAGCAAATCGAGCAACTACTCGCGCCGCACCTTCGCCAGCCGCACGAGGGCCCACGGATACGCCTCGTAGTGGTCCGTGATGAAGAACGGGTCGGGCTCGGACTGCATCAGCATGTCTCGCAGCATCATGTCGGCCCTGACCACGAGGGTCTCTCCATCCTCGCGCAGCTGGGCCAGGAGCTGGAGTTACCCCGATCAACCGGGTTAACTCCATGCTTCCGGTCAACCACCTGAGGTGTAGGGCTCATGGCCCAAGCCATAGAACACGAGAGCGTCCGCAGCAACCTGTCAAGTAGGACAGCCCGCGTCCCACCTGATAGAGCAGCAAGACAGAAAGGGGGCAGGCTGGCCGAGTGCATTCGCCTTGTGCTGAGTCGGCTGCTGGGGGAGCACTACATCACGGGCCTGCTCACCCTGGCTCAACACCCTCCTCAGCGTCTCCAAGTCCAACGCTGATCCCCATGAAGATCAAACCCCGCTGATCACGTCAACCACACCCTAGGTTAGGAACGAAACAAGCTTGTGAGTAAGCTGGGACATCAAGTGGAGTGTTCCCAATGAATCAGGATTTTGAGGCGGAGTTGCGCGTGGCCCTTGCCGAGGGGCTTCTGTCAGAGAATGAGGTGGCTTCCTTGCGCGAGGAAGCCCTCCGCCTAGCGCGAGCCCCGCTAGCCCTGCTCCACGAGCAAGGCCGCATCTCTGAGGAAATGCTCGTTGGACTGATCGCGCGGGTGCGTACCAGCGGGCAGCCAACAAATGACGATCCAGACGAGACCGTCACCATCGACGGCCAAGCTGTAGCATCTCAAAAGGAGGGGGCCTCCGAAGTTCCTGCATTCCCTGTGATGGACTGGGAGCGTTACCAATGTGTGCGCTTTCTGGGCGAAGGCGGGATGGGGCGGGTGTTCCTCGCATACGACCCGCGGCTGAGCCGGAACGTGGCCCTGAAGTTCGTTCGCGGCGAAGACCCCGAACTCACCCGGCGTTTCCTCTCCGAAGCACGAGCCCAGGCGCGGGTGAACCACGAGCGCGTGTGCAAGGTCTATGAGGTCGGCGAGGTCCAGGGCCGTGTCTACATTGCGATGCAGTTCATCGAAGGACGACCGCTGAGCGCACTCGCCCGTGAACTCACTATCGAGCAGAAAGCGCTGGTGCTACGGGATGCCGCCGAGGGTGTCCATGAGGCGCACCGCGTGGGCCTCATCCACCGTGACCTCAAGCCCTCCAACATCATGGTGGAGCGTGCCGATGATGGCACCTTGCGTCCCTATGTGATGGACTTCGGGTTGGCGCGCGACTGGAATGAAAGCAACACCGCCACCGGCACGGTCCTAGGAACGCCTCACTACATGTCACCGGAGCAGGCCCGGGGAGAGGTCTCCAATCTCGATCGCCGGACGGACGTCTACAGCCTCGGAGCCACCCTCTACAGCGTATTGACGGGCCAGCCTCCCATCCCCGGGAACAACGGGCTGGAGGTGCTCAACAACATCTTCAAGGTGGAGCCACGCCCTCCCCGCTCACTGGTACCAGACATCCCCGCAGATCTAGAGGCCATCGCACTTAAATGTCTGGAGAAGGAGCGCTCAGCTCGATATGATTCAGCACGTGCCGTCGCCGAGGAGTTGGAGCGATTCCTCTTGGGTGAGCCGGTGCACGCCCGCTCCACCGGAGCCTGGTACCGCCTGCGCAAGCGGCTTCACAAGCACCGGCGCCTAGTATCCTTGGTGGCAGCGGCGGTGGTAGTGGTGCTGCTCGCCCTGGGCTGGGGAGGAATGGCGCGCCGAGAGGCCGCTGTGCGCGAGCGCTTGGCCCGGCGTTTCACCGAATCGGTGGAACGAGTCGAAGCGCTGGCGCGTTACTCGGACCTCTCGCGCCTGCATGACACGCGGGTGGACCAGCGGGTCATTCGTGCGCGGATGCAAGCGCTTGAGGCCGAGATCCAAGAGGCCGGTGAACAGGCGGTGGGGCCCGGCCACTACGCGCTGGGGCGTGGCTATCTCGCACTGGGAGACGAGGTCAAGGCCCACGAGTACCTCGACTCAGCCTGGAGAAACGGCTTCCGTGAGCCCCGCGTGGCCTATGCGCTGGCCCTGGTGAACGGGCATCTGTACCAAGAGCAACTGCTGGAGGCCGAGCGCATCCGGAACTCTGAGCAGCGTGAAGCACGAAAGCGCGAGATCGAACACCGCTACCGGGCTCCTGCGCTGGCCTACCTCCGGCAAAGCGAGGGCGCCGAGGTTCCTTCCACCGCGTATGTGGCTGCACTGCTCGCCTTCTACGAGGACCGGTGGGATGAGGCGCTCGCAAGCCTGGAGACAATCAGGGGTGAACTCTCCTGGTTCTACGAGGCCCCCAAGCTACGGGGAGACATTTTCCTTGCCCGCGCCAACCGCTACGTCAACGAAGCCAAGCCAGAGCAGGCGCTAGCTGATTTCGAGGCAGGGCGCAAAGCGTATGCGGATGCAGCGGCCATTGGAGAGAGCACCTTCACAGTGCACATTGCGATGGCGGAACTCGAGTACTCACATATGGTGATGGAGTTGTACGGCAAGGGCGCGGTGCATCCCCCTTTCACCCGTGGCCAGGAGGCAGTGTCACGCGCGCTCCAGGCCAATCCCGATGACTACCGGGCGCGCTTGTTGGAGGCACGCTTTCTTCGCCGGTTAGCAGAGTTCCGGTCGAATCAGGGGCAGGATTCGATGGAGGTGCACCAGAAGTCAGTAGTGGCCGCACAAGCTGCTTTGGAACTTGCACCGACGCGGCTCGAAGTCCGGAAGGAGCTAGGCCGGAGCTACTGGAGATGGGGGCAGTCTCTTATTGATCGCAACCAGGATCCTCGCGATCAGTTGCGCAAGTCCATGGAAATGTTCGAGGGCATCGGATCAAAAGACCGCGATGACGATGTTTATGTCCAGCTCGGCCTCACCTTCCAGACGTGGGCCGATTACGAGGACCAAGTTGGTTTGAACTCCCTAGAGCACCGGGGCCAAGCGCTTGATGCCTATCTGGCCGCGCTGCGGCTCAATGACAAGCTGCCGGATGTGTGGATCGATCTCGGCACCACGTACTTTACCCGCTCCACCCATCCCAAGAGCGTCAACCCCGGGGACGATCTCAAACAGGCCCAACGAGCCTTGGACAAGGCGCTTTCGCTGAATCCCCACCATATTGTGGCCTGCTTCTATGCAGGCAGGGTCCATGACCAACTGGCTCAGCACCTTCGGGGGCGCGGCGAGGACGCTCGGCCAGAGTTGACCCGCGCTATCGACATGTATCGCCAGGGACTCAGCATCAATCCCCAAATTCCTCAGCTTCACAATGGACTGGGGCTGGTACTGCTCGAACAGGCCGCGGAGGCCTGGGAGAGGGGAGAAGATCCCTTCCCTTTTCTAGCGCAGGCCAGGGCCGTCTTTGAGCAGGCCACTGCGGTCGCCCCTCAGCATGGGCTTGGCGAACTCAATGTCGGTGAAGTGCTGACTCGCCAAGCACGTTATCAACAATCCCGTGGCGAAGATCCGCTCCCAAGCCTCCAGAAAGCCGTCCAAGTTCTCAAGAAGGCGGCCCCCCGACTCGAGGGCAACGTACTCCTCTGGGCGAATCTGGCGATGATTTACTCTATCCAGGCCTCGACCGAGATGGAGCGTGGGCGAACTCCCCAGCCATCCCTGGCACTCGCCTCGGAAGCCCTGCAGAAGGCGTTCTCGCTCAACCCTAACCACGCGCAGTCCTGGTTCTATCTTGGCGAGATACGAGGGCTCCGTGCCCGCTGGGCAGTTTCTCAGGGAGAGGGAAATGAGGAAGGATTTGAGGAGGCCGCTCAAGCCTATGAGAAAGCGCTGGAGTTGGCGCCGGAGGCGCAAGAATACCGGCTCGCCTTTGGCCATTTTTGCCTCGCTTGGGCTGCTTGGCAGCAGGGGGCTAGCTCCGATGCACGCCATGTGCTGGAACACGGCCTTGAGTTGGCTACGCACGTCTTGTCAGCCCGACCAGGCGCCCCCGACGCGCGAATTCTTCGGGCCAAACTGCTGGTGGCGCTGGCTGACCTCAGCACCTCCAAGCAGGAGCAAAAGAACTGGCGGAGCAGTGCACTGGACGACTTCACCCAGGCGCTCTCCGCCAACCCGAACCTCAAGCACAAGTGGACGAATGAACTCGTGCTGCTGCAGCAAAACACCGCGACTACTCCTTGATCTAAGCCGGGGATTTTAAGTTCGCACAGCGAGACCACTGCTCAGGCCGAGAAATCGGCCTCGGGACAGGCCCCCACTGAACGGCTTTACTTTCCCTGGCTTAGTATTAGCGGTCTTGGGCTACCTTGAAACGGTCAGCGTTCCTGCCGAGCCCTCACCTCCTCCGCCTTTGTCACCCCGATAGGGTGATTGATCTGTAACCTTGGCAAAACGGATCTCATATTTGTATTCGAAATCCGTGCGGTTGAAATTTGGGTCCGTGCCATCAGGAGCGTATTTCACCACGCGAGGATTGTATTTACCGGCGTCCTTGCGATAAACAACGATGATCTCCCATCCATCCGGGGCACTCACCCTCCCAGCCCAGTTATCATTATCCGAAAATCTGCTATTTTTTCCAGCCACTAGCTTGGGGAGAGAAGAACCGGTAGTTAAAAACCAAACAGCCACATCATGATCCACGTCAGAGGCGACACTAAGTTCCTCGTGAACTTTCATTGTCAAATTCGATACAACCGCGCCAGTGACAACACTCGTGAAAAAGTACTCATTTTTATCTTTATTAAATATGATTTTGACGTTATTTTCGGACGGCATCGGCGCACTTCCTTTGTATGAACGAATCTCAATAATCTGTAAAATTGCCCGCTAAGTTCGTTTGTGTCACTCAGGGGAGTGGGGTTCCGGGAGGAGTGGGGTTCCGGGACGGCATCAGGTCAAATGCTAGCGTCTCGTGGGACTCGGTCCATAAATATCTATCGCTGCGTCCATGTCCTCCTTTGTCAGGGCATAATCCACAAAAAACGTCGGATCACCGCACCCGTTGCGGTAATGCATCACGGAGTGAGCATCGTATTTCTCCCTCAGCAGGCGCATCCTGAGGGGTGGACCTTCACCTTGTTGTCTTTCCTGACATGGTCCTCCTTGCAGACTTGTTTGTTCGTGTTGGAAGCCAAGAACATGCCCGAGTTCATGCAATGCGATTCCGCCCGGCGTCTTCCATTTACTTCCTTCCACATCCATCTTGAGCTTTACCCAATTGAAGAACAATGGCTTGTGTTCTCCCCTTATCGAACTCGGAAAAGGCGCATAGGCATTGGACCCTGTGTCGTTGGTCGGTTGAACCACGAACACGACGTTCTCGTTTTCACTTTTGCAGTTGGTGTCCTCATCTGCCTTGTAGATAAACTGCACGTCGATGGCATCACTCCACTTCTCCGCCGCGCTCTGGAGTGCCTCTACAACCTCGGCATGGTGTTCGTTGAAAGCATCAGCCACACAATAGGTAAGTTGCCTCTTCTGCTCATCACCCCACCTATCGTCGTTGCATTCGACTGGATTCGCGCAGTTCTCACTGCAGTTCTCACTACAGACCTGATTGACGGTAAGAGGAGTGCTCTGACGGGCGAGATCGCCCTCTTGTGGTAATGCCGGAAGAGACTGCTGATGGTTGTGGTGGCGATCGAAGTAATCCTTGAGGTCGCTGAGATCAGAGATAAGGATATCTCCCTCTACAACGTACGCATTGAGTTCGGGGGAATGAACCTGTTGCACCCACGCCTGGAACTTTGCTTCGTTGGTCTCCACTTCCTCATGTGCTTGCGATCCACACCCGTTCCACAGCAACCCTCCCACTCCTATTCCAAGCACCACCCAATAGCCCCTTGTGAACTTCCTTTTGTGCATCACTGCTCCTCACCTGTCTGCATACGAGAGGTAGTTACCGATGTGCCACCACTCACCAAGGCGCGATTAATCTGCCACTAGGCATAGAGCCCCAATTCTCCGAGGCCCGTTTGAGCAACATCTAAGTCTTAGACTTAAGAGGGTGTTGCGCTGAGTGCTGATGGACTTGGGTCCTGGCCAGACAGTCCGCCTGCTTGCTCCTGCTCAATCTCTTTAGACCAAGTTCCACCACGGGCAGCAGGTTCACCAAGCAAATTGTCCTACGTTTTGGGCATCCCGAGCTCCGCGGGTTTTGTCGCCGGGGCAGTCGCTGGTGGTGGCGGGAGCGTCGCTGACTGGGAACCCACCTTGCTGCCCTCGGGCAACTTGAAGCCGAGGTATGTCCCTGAGCTGATACCCATCAGGCCCAGCAAAGTTACGCTGAACTCCGGCATCTCCAAAGTGCTGTAAACCGACCGGCAGAAGATGACACCCAGTACGAGCGTCCAGACGAAGAGCTGGAAGCGATGGAGGCAGATGTTGCCATTCTCGTCCTTCAGGACTTCCTCAAGGAACCTCATGAGTTCCAGCGGCTGGCGGGTGTCCGGTGACGGACCAGCGGGCGATATCCCGCGCGCAGTCGCCTTGTTTATATCGATCACCTGGGAGCCTAGTGCCGTCGCGGCCCCGATGCTCATCATCGCGAGCACCGACTCGTTGAGGTTTGAGAGCTCTCCGTTGACCATCCAGATGAAGACGTAGGCCCCAACCACGAGATAAAGCCAGAAGACCATCTGAAAAAGCGAGAGGCTGTACGGCCGCTTCTCGATATCCCCCACCCCAGCCCGGATCAACCCTGTGCGCTTGCAGAGCCGCAGCAGCACCACCAACAGCACAACCATGCTGCTGAGATAAATGAAAAACCCCAGCTTGGGAACCGCCACAAGCTGGAAGTCGTAGACTGATGTCTGGATCGGATCACGATTGGACAAGCCTATGCTGATACTCACTTGGCGCTGACTGCTGGAAGGTCTGCCCAGCAGCACGCGCCAGACGTCCTCCGAGCTTTCGGTTCGGTCGAGTCGGTACCGCACGGAGCCCGTCAGGTTGTCGCAGGACTCTGGGTGCAGTCCCTCGATGGCCATGCGGTCGATAAAGAGTACGATCTTATCACAATCCGCGAAATTCTTGGACAGTGCTTGATGGTTGGCAACATGCACAGAGATCATGTCGCCTAGACCTGCCTTCATCCATTGTCTCTCCTTTGAGTGGATCGCTTTGAAATCGCGCATCCTCATGTAGTTGGCTTTTATCTCCTCCCACTCGCTGCCGCCTAAGAATGAGTGGACAAAGTAGACGGAACTTCTTCCTGAGTTGTCATCGCATTCAGTTGGCGTACAGGGCGGTTCGCCCACCGTGATCGTGGCCTTCTGGCAATGTCCAGGTAGGTTCTTCATCTGCTCAGAGCACGCCTCCTCCATTGAGTCTTTGTCCTTGTCTCCAGGGACTGGTGGAGGCTGACCCGTCGAGTCCGTGCTTGTCTCAGGTGTGGCTGCCGTGCCGGTGCTTATACCTTCCGCATCAGAACCAGGGACGGTGGTACTCCTAGCCTGGGCACCAAATCCTTGCGCGAATGGAATGCAAACGAGCAGGCTCGCAAGCAACAGTGGTGTCCTCATGTCATCGTTCTCCAAGGCTTGTTCCGTCCAGAGATCGTCTGCCCAAACGGGCATGCGGAAGAACGATTTCCGTGGCTGGCTTATCCTACGGTGAACGTTCATTAATGATCAAGCCTAAGAACGGATGGCTCTACAGCACTCAAGCGAGCAGGGGCTGTATGAGCTGGCTCCCCCACAAGCCAGATGAACGATGGGAGCTCGCCGTGCTCCATTAGCATGAGCCTCCTCGTCGTTATTGCACTCAGACAGGACGTTGAAGAGCCTAGCGGAGAAGTTCGGTTGTACTGAGCAAACCGCCGCCGACTACGTCATCCATCTGGATCCGTGGTGGAACCCGGCCGTCGAGGATCAAGCCACCGATCGGGTCCACCGCATTGGACAGACACGGCCGGTGACGGTGTACCGGCTGATCGCTCGCGGGACGATCGAGGAGCAGATCCTCTCGCTGCACTCGGACAAGCGCGCGCTCGTGGCCGGCGTCCTCGAAGGGACGAACGTCGCGGCGCGGCTGACCACGAAGGATCTGCTGGAGCTGCTGGCGGGTGGCGACTCGCCTCGCGAGAGGCTGGACGACGAGGAGGAGCCGCTCACCCGGACCGTGCACTGAGCGCCGGAGGGAGCCCCGGCCGCTCAGCGCTCGGGCGCCGCATTAGAACTTGGTGGTGTAGTTGGCCGGGAACCACTCGTAGCCCTTGCCCTCCACGCCCACGTGGCCGATGCCCGGGAACGGAATGTGGGCGCCGGCCACCCAGTAGCCCTGCTTCGCGGCGTCGGCATAGGCCTTCTTGCGCTGGGCCGCCGCAGCCTTCGAGTCGGTGTCGAACTGGATGGTCACCGACGGATCGGCGAACTGCACCGCCGCCAGGTGCATCAGGTCACCCCACAGCATCAGCTTCTGGCCCTTGCTCTCCACGACGTAGACGGTGTGGCCGGGCGTGTGGCCAGGGGTCGCCATGGCCTTGATGCCGGGCACCAGCTCGGTGTCGGCCTCGAAGGTCTTGATCTTGTTCGCCGTCTTGTAGGGAGTCAGCATCGCCGTGGTCTGCTGGAACATCGGCTGCGCATCGGCGGGGGCCTTCTTCATGTTGTCGGCGCTGAGCCAGTAGTCCGCCTCGGCCTTGGCCATGTGCACGGTGGCGTTGGGGAAGGCGAGCTTGTCACCCGCCATCAGCCCGCCCTGGTGATCCGGGTGGAGGTGGGTGATCAGCACTGCGTCGATCTGCTCCGGCTGGTAGCCGGCCGCCTTCAGGTTGGCCTGCAGCTTGCCCAGCGTCGGGCCAAAGAGGTTGCCGGCCCCGGTGTCCACCAGCACCAGCTTGGTGCCCGTGTTGATCAAGAACGCGTTGGTGGAGCTCTCCACGGGCGTCTTCAGGTACGAGCGGGCCAGCGCCTTGTCCAACTCGCCGGGCTTGATGTTGGTCAGCAGCTTGTCCATCGGCAGGTCCACGGTCCCGTCGGACAGGGCGGTGACCTCGAAGTCGCCCAGCATCATGCGGTAGTAGCCGGGGGCCTGGGTCTTGACCTGGGGCGCGGCGGCCTGAGCGGTGGCCGGCACGAGCACGGCGCCACTCGCGGCCGTGAGGACCGCGGCGATCGCGGCACGCCAGGGGGAAGTACGAATCGTCATCAGGAATCTCCAAGGTGGGGGTGAAACCGCCGGGGTTATGCCTCAGCTCCCCCCTCTTGGGTCCCTAATTCAGCCTGCATCCAAGCAGCCGCGCCTGGGCCGCCCTGTCCGTTCTGACGGTGTCGAAGCCATCCGTGAGCCCGGCCACTTCCTTATAGGCGCGAGGCAGCTCCGCCCGGGGAGGTGGCGCGTTGACGCGCCGCGCCACCTCCTCCTGCTGAGCCATGGACTGCATCTTGGCGTAGTGCATGTCGGCTTGCTGCTGAGCCAGACCGCGCGCCTTCAGCGTGGAGTGCAGGATGTCTTGGGCCAGGGTTTGTGGGCAGATAGCCATGTGTGTCCTCCGGGTTCCCACCTTCTACGCAAGGGGGGCCTGAGCGGTTACATGGCCCTTCGCATTTTGTGGCGCCCAGCCCTCAGATGAGCCCCGCGGACCAGCCTCCATCCGCCACGTGCACGCCGCCCGTCATGTAGCTGCTCTCGTCGCTGGCGAGGAAGAGGTTGAGCCGGGCAATCTCCTCGTCGGTGCCATAGCGCTTGAGCGGGATGCGGTTCTCCATGCAGACGCGCGAGTACGCCTCGTTGCCCGGAGCCAGCTGGCGGTGCATCTCCGCGGCCATGTTGGTGTCCGTGGCGCCAGGGCACACCGCGTTGATCCGGATGCGGTGCGGCGCGCCCTCATACGAGAGCGCCCGCGCCAGGCCGATCACCGCGTGCTTGCTGGCCACGTACGGCGAGGCCGTGGGGAACCCGCCCAGCCCCGCGATGGAGGAGGTGATGATGATGCTGCCGCCACCCCGCTTGCTCAGCAGCGGGAAGGCGTACTTGGCGGACAGCCACACCCCGCGCACGTTGGTGGCCATCAGCTGGTCGAAGTCCTCCACCGAGTACTCGGTGATGGGCTTGAAGAACCCGCCGTCTCCGGCGTTGCTCACCAGCACGTCCACGCCCCCGAAGCGCTGCACCGTCTCGCGCAGGTAGCGCTGGGTGTCCTCGGCCTTGGAGACGTCCGCCACGCAGTAGCCCACGTGCTCCTGGTTGATGGCCTGCACCGTCTTCTGCAGCTTCTCCTGCGTCCGCCCCACCACCATGACCTTGGCGCCCTCCTGGGCGAATAGGGCTGCCGTCGCCGCGCCGATGCCGCTCCCACCGCCAGTGATGATCGCCACCTTGTTCTGTAAGCGCTTCATGACACGTCCCCCTGTTGTAGGTGCCTGGCACGAACATCCGTTCACCAGGGCCGGTGTCTCGTTGGCCCTGATGGGATGAACCTTAAACAGGAGGCCTCGCGACCGCTGTGAATCGCTTCACATGGAAGCTGTGTGTTGCCCCACAGCTCCGCCGCGCTCTTCTTGACCGTTGGCGTCATCAACCCGAGTGCTTACGCGTGGCGCCACTTGTCCCGCGCGGCCCACAGGGCTTCACACGCGGTCACGGCGCTCGTGGCGAGCCGCACGCCCACGACCTCCGAGAGTGAGGTACGCCCGGGGTTGATCTCCACCGTCGCCTTGCCTTGCGAGGCGGCCTCCACCACCGGCAAGGTGATGTATGGGAACACGCTGGAGGTCCCGATCGAGAACACCACGTCGAAGCCCCGATCGAGCTCCTGCTGGAGCAAATCCGTCTTGGCGGGAGGCAGCATCTCCTCGAAGAGGACGACGTCCGGGCGGATGACGCCGCCGCATCGGGCACAGAATGGGGAGGGCGCGAGCTGGGAGTAGTCCTTCACGCGCTCCTTGTAGCCGCAGCGGGTGCAGCTCAGGTCGTGCAGGTCTCCGTGAATGTCGATGACGTTCTTCGAGCCCGCCGCCCGGTGGAACCCGTCCACGTTCTGGGTGAGCACCCAACAGCGCTCGAAGCAGCCCTCCATGAGGGCGAGGATCTCGTGGGCGCGGTTGAAGCTCGCGCCCCGGCAGGCGTTTTCGATGCGGTGAAGGTGCTTCCAGGTCAGCTCGGGCCGGCGCCGGAAGACCGGGCCGGACATGACCTCCTCGATCGGCATGCCCCCTTCGGCGTGCTGGTCGTTGTAGAGCCCGCCGATGCCTCGGTACGTAGGCAGGCCCGACTCCGCGGAGATGCCAGCGCCGGTGATGAACAAGACACTGCGAGCCTGAGACAGCGCCGCGACAACGCGCGTGACTTCGAGTTCCATGCCATCAGTGTATCAACAGGCGGCACGAGGATCTGAAACCCCAGAGGGCTCACCTTCTACCGGTGCTCCCAGATGACCTGGCCCTCTTCGATGCGGGCGGGAAAGCGCGCCGTGCCCTGCGCGAGCGGAGCGAGCACCCGGGAGCGCCCCTGCTCGCGCACCACCGACAGCCCCAGGGTCTCCACGAGCCGGTGGCTGTCGTACGTGTGGATCGTGGCCTCCCATGAGCCCGGCAGGAGCGCTGTCTCCACATCTCCGACGATCCGCACCTCCCCTTCGACGATGGCCTGGTAGCAGGCGCGCCGGCCGTCCTCCACATCGGGGAACTGCTTGAGGAAGACCATCTTCATGCCGCGCGCCTCGACGTCGAACACCCCGCGCAACACATCCAGCCCTCCGAACCAGGCCAATGCCGGGTTGTCGCGCAGCCCCGCGACGGCGCCGAGCGCCCGGGCCATCACCTCGCCCGCGCGCCGCAGCTCGCGCAGCGGCCCTTCCCGGCCACCGTCGGTGCGCCGCACCTCAAGCAGCCGCCGGTGCTCGATGGGGTGCTTCGGCCCGAACGTCGGGATCACCCAGGTGTCCAGCGAGAACACGGCGGGATCCTCCGCGCGGCGCGGCACCACCATCGTCCCGAGATCCTTCGGGAACCCGTAGAAGAGCCGGCCGTTGTTGAGCGCCACGTCATTGCTCACCCAGATGTAGGGCGTGTAGGTCACCACGCGCTCCGGCCGGAAGACGCCGCGCTCCTCCCGCCCCGCCACGAGCGGAATCCAGATCCCGAAGTCGATCTCGGGCACCCACCCGAGGCGCTCCACGAGCGGATGGTTGTCGACGCTCGCGCAATACAGCACCACCACGGGCGCGAACGGGCGATAGCGGACGGGCCCACCCAGGTTGAGCTGCTGATCACAGACCGCTTGCAGGCGCGCGGGATCCGCGCGGAGCACGAACATGGTGACATCGATGTCGAGCGCGATGGGCGGCGTGGCCAGGAGCGCCCCATCACGCACCACGAAGCGCGGCAGATCCCGCGCAGCCCGGATCGCGGTGGCACCAGTAGCGCTTCGCGTGGCAGGGGGCGCCTTCTTCCGTGCGAGCATGACCACCGGGGCCTCCCCGCTTCCGCGCCGGCCGCCCGCGTCGAGCTCGGTCAGCCAGTCTCCGATCGCCGGACGCACGGCCGCGTCGATGGCCGCCGCGGCGCGATTGCCCGCCAACGCCGCTGCCTCGATGCAGCCGATGCTCAGGCTGGTCAGCGTCCAGTCACCCGCGAGGACGAGGTTCTCGTAGCCCGACTCGCCGGGCCGGAGGCGATGGCGGTTGGTCCCCGGCGCGGCAATCACATACCGGTCCGAGGGATTCATGAGCGGAGACACGAACTGCGCCTGGAGACGCGCTGGCCCGTCGCGATCCTCTGGATCGTGGAGCCAGTGCCAGTTGAGCTCCCGGTGATCGTGCCGGCTCGTGGCCCTGGGCCAGAGCCCCCACGCCCGGCGGCCGAGCCAGCCCTCCAGGTTCTCCGCCATCCGGGCCCGCAGGCGCGCGGGGTAGTCGCTCGGTCCGCGCGGAGGAATGGGCTCGGTTTCATCGAGCCGGGACGTCACGTATGCGAGCGAGCCCGGCCGCGAGCGCTCCGGCCACTGCTCGCGCGTGAGCAGGTGCGTCATGTCCGCCCACGAGTCGAACGGGCTGGCGAACGGAATGACCATGGAGCTGCCGCCGCGCCAGCCGAGCCGCTCGAGCTCGACGTTGAACCAGAGCTGCGCCGACTGCGTCGGCACGGTGCGCACGTGCTCGACCATGGCGCGGAAGCGAGGGTTGCCCTCGTCCGCGACGAGCTCGCGGCAGACCTCACCCAAGGCGCCCAGCGAGATGCCCAGGATCACCATGTCGAAGTCCTGGCGGTCGCGCAGCACGCGCCGCTCGACGGCTGGCCACGAGCCCCACCAGTCCTCGAGCTCATGGCCGCCCGCCCGCAGCGCCTCGCCCTCCTCGAGCTGATCGTACAAGGGCCGGGTGGGCCAACATGGCAGGCCGTCCACCTCGTAGAGGGGCCGGTAGGGGCCCTTGCGGACCGTGGCCTGTCGATCGATGACGATCCGCGCCACACGGCGACGGTCCTCGGACAGTTCCAGGTGATCGACGGTGTGGAAGAACTCGAAGCGCACACCGCGGCGCGCGAGCACCTGATAGAGGGGCGCGAAGACGGTCTCGCCCATGCCCGCCGCCATCTTGTAGAGGATGGCGCCCTGGTACGTGAACGCCAGCCGCAGCAGGGCATACGTCAGCGTGCCTGCGCCGATCTCCGTCCCACCGCAGTAGGCCGCCGCGTGGAGCCCCTCGACGAGCGCGGAGTTCACGCTCTCCGGCCGCGCGCCATGGCGGCTCAGCCACTGCCGGAAGCTCTCGTCATCGAGCGAGAACCAGTCGCGCGGTCCGGTCGCGAGCCCATCGGCGATGAGGCCTCGTACGAGGGTCAGCAGGAGATCGACCTCGGTCCCCACGGTCTGCTGATCGCTCTCGTCCTCGAGGTAGCGCCGCAGGCTCGCGCCTACGACATCGAGGAGGACGAGCACCTCGCGGCGTCCCTGCTCGCCCTCGAAGGAGGACTTCCGGCCGGTGTCGGCCGCGATGAGCTCCGCGACCTTCAAGCCAGCCACCGAGGTTGCGAGCTCCCAGAGCGTCTGCGCGGCGCCGACAGCCGCCACCACGGTGCGCCCCAGCCCCTTGCGGACCGTGGTCTCCAGGGCCTCCTTGACGGCCGAGGCCCGGCTGCCAACGGATTGCCCGAGCCGCTCGATCATGCGGCGCAGCCCGGGCAGCTCCGCGCCGAGCAGCTCCCGGAGGCGCACCGCGAATCCTCCATCCACGGCGCCGAGCAGCTCCAGGCTCCGGGCCTCGGCGAAGCGAAGCAACCGGGTGATGTACTCCCAGGGTGCCAGCACATGCGTCCCGGTCCCGGGCACGCCGCTGTTGCGCACGGAGGTCATCCAGCGGAAGGACCACGTGTCCCCTCCCCGCTCGGGAAGCACGATGGAGTCGTGCGGGAGGAACGCCTCGCTCATGGTGGCGAGCGGCGCGCGAGGAGGGCGGCCGAGCTCCTCGTAGCACTCGCGCAGCAGCCGGAACGTGTTCTCGTAGAAGCCCCAGAGCACGTGCAGCCCGTGCTCCTCGATGCGGTGGTGGGCCTCGGCGTTACGGCCCGAGGCGCCCTTGCCGCCCAGGCGGAAGCCCATCTGGTAGACGGTGATCTCGTAGCGATCGCGCCACCCGGGCAGGCTCGTCAGCTCGTGCACGGCGGCGAGGGAGGCCATGCCGCCTCCGAGCACAGCGATTTTCCGTTTCACCGGGGGACGGTCGCAAGATCGCGCGGGCGCTGTCAATGCACCGGCCCTCCCTGTCGTTGGCATGCGCGGCGCGGGCCGCACGCCTGCGCTCATGGGCAAAGATGGCCGCACGCTCGATGTCGTCTCGTCGTTGAGAGGTCCGTCTTTGGAGGGGGCGTTTCGCTTCGGGGAGGCGCATGCGGGACGCGACATCTCCCCCTTGCTACATCCAGTTGTATGCCACGACCGGGGGATTGCCACAAGACCCCCTCTGTGAGGCACAGACGCCGGCCGCACGCGAAAAACAGCGGGCGCGGAGGAACCCATGCACAACGAATCCGGACGCAGTGTGGCCACGAACAACCATGCAGTGCTGATCGCCGGAGGCGGCCCGACGGGCCTGATGCTGGCAGCCGAGTTGGCGTTGGCGGGGATCGACGTCGCCGTCGTCGAGCGGCGCGTGAACCAGGAGCTCCCCGGGTCACGCGCGGGCGGCCTGCACGCCCGCACGATCGAGGTGTTCGATCAGCGGGGCGTCGCCGAGCGCTTCCTCTCGCAGGGGCAGATCATGCAGGTCGCGGGCTTCTCGTTCATCCCGCTCGACATCAGCGACTTCCCGACGCGCCACAACTACGGGCTCGCGCTCAGGCAGGCTCGCATCGAGCGCATCATGGCCGAGTGGGTCGCCGAGCTGCCGGTGACGTTCTATCGAGGGCGTGAGGTGACGGGGTTCGCGCAGGACGACACCGGCGTCGACGTCGAGCTGTCGGACGGCGCCTCGCTCCGGGCGAGGTACCTCGTCGGGTGCGACGGAGGCCGCAGCCTGATTCGCAAGCAGGCCGGGATCGAGTTCCCCGGCTGGGACGCGTCGACCAGCTTCCTGATCGCCGAGGTGGAGATGACCGAGGAGCCCGCGTGGGGCATCCGCCGTGGAGACAAGGGCGTCAACGCCATCGGCAAGCTCGACGACGGGAAGCGCGCCGGCGTCGTGCTGGTCGAGCCGCAGGCCGACAACAGAACCGAGCCGACCCTGGAGGATCTGCGCGCGGCGCTGATGGCGGTCTACGGGACCGACTTCGGTGTTCGCAATCCGACCTGGCTCTCCCGATTCTCCGACATGGCTCGGCAGGCGGCGTTCTACCGGGAGCGACGGGTGCTCCTGGCCGGCGACGCGGCGCACGTGCATGCCCCCACGGGCGGACAGGGACTCAACATCGGCGTGCAGGACGCCGTGAATCTCGGCTGGAAGCTGGCGCAGGTGGTGAAGGGCCTCTCGCCGGAGACCCTCCTCGACACCTACCACGCCGAGCGGCACCCCATCGGGGCCCGCGTGCTCCGCCTGACGATGGCCCAGATCGCGCTCGGCCGCGGCGACGATCGCACCGAGGCCCTGCGCGAGAACATGGCCGAGCTGCTGAAGATGGAGCAGCCTCGCAAGCGGTACGCCGCGATGATGTCGGGCCTCGACGTCCACTACGAACTCGGTGCGGGGCACCCGCTGCTCGGGCGTCGCATGCCCGACCTCGAGCTGAGCACGGAGAGCGGTCCGAAGCGCGTGTTCTCGCTGCTGCACGAGGCCCGGCCGGTCTTCCTCAACCTCGGCGAGCCGGGCGCCTTCGACATCACTCCGTGGGCAGAGCGGGTTCGGCGGGTGGATGCCCGATACACGGG
>NZ_JBJMQP010000083.1:0-9394 GCF_045802625.1 Hyalangium sp.
CCGCGCGTCGAGCGCATCGCTCAGCAGTCCGGGGTCGAGGTGGAGATCGTGAAACGCTCGGACCCTACGCCCGGGTTTGTGCTCCAGGCCAAGCGCTGGATTGTGGAGCGCACGTTCGGGTGGTTGAGCCGAGAACGACGCTTGGCCAGAGACTACGAGCGAACGGAGGAGTCCTGCGAAGCGTTCGTCTACCTGGGCATGATCCGGCTAATGCTGGGCCGCCTTGCCTGAGTGCCTTGGCTCAACACCCTCTTAGAGCTCCTTTCACAACCCCGAGTAGCGGCTCTCACTCCTCGGGGGCCGCACCCCAGCGATGGGGTTATGAAAGGAAGTCATAGTGGTGCGCCCGGCACTTCATGAAGGCGAGAGCGCCTTGCGGGCCCACAAGTCCCTGGAGGCGAGCACCGCGCCGCCCACGATGAAGAGGCAGGCCAGCGCCAGCTCGACGCTCGGGCGTGCGCGCCCCGCCAGGACGAGCAGCAGCGTGGAGAGCAGCGGCGTGGAGTACGAGAGCCCTCCCAGCGCCTTGATGTTCCCGCGCTTCATGCCCACGTCCCAGACGAAGAAGGCCAGCCCCATGGGCCCCAGGCCCATCAGCAGCAGGACGCCCCACTCCAGCGGGCTCGGCCACACCGTGGGCTCGAAGGCCAGGTGGCAGAGCGCCGCGAGCACGGCTGTCACTCCGCAGAAGCCTCCCACCGTGTCCGTGGGCACCGAGCCAAAGCGCCTCGACAGCACCGAGTACGCCGCCCATGTCACCGCACAGCCGACCGCCGAGGCGTAGCCCACCGTGTACTCGGCTCGGAAGGCCACGCGCCCCCCGCCCGTCACCAGCAGCAGCGAGCCGCACAGCCCCAGCACCACCCCGGCGATGTGCCACCAGCGCAGGCGCTCGCCCGGCAGCAGCGCCGAGAACAGCACGATGAGCAGCGGCCACAGGTAGTTGATCAGGTTGGCCTCCACCGCGGGCGCCGTCTTCAACGCCATGAAGTAGAGGAAGTGGTAGCCGAACAACCCGCCCACGCCGATCAGCCACACCGCGGCGGGCTGGCGCAGGTGGCCGGAGATGCTCTCGCGGAACAGCAGCCACTTGCCCAGGCTCAGCACAAAGGCCAGGGCGAAGGCGATGGTGACGATCTCGAACGGAGGAATGCTCCCCGTGCCCGTCGCCATCAGCGCCAGACAGGCCCAGAGCAGGATGGCCACCGCGCCAACGGCCGTGGCGCGAGGAGTGGAGGCTGCGGAGCGAGTCGAGGCCATGGCGAGGCGCTCCTTATATCCGGAGCCCCCGCCTCCCGGTGCGCGCGCCTACCGCATCAGCAGCGAGGCGGAGTGGAACTCGCTGGCCTGCCGGAAGGCCATCTTCGCGGAGCTGTCCTTCTCCAGCTTCGCCTGCACCGACTTGGGCAGCTGCGCGTACAGGTCCTGCCCCAGCAGCTCCTCGATGTGGTCCACCGACGTGCGCGAGTCGTCCAGGAACTTCGCGATGTCATCCTGATTGGTCGGCGCGTCCTTCACGTTCGGCACCATGTACGCGAACATGCTCAGGTTGCCGTTGGGCAGCTCCAGCAGCACCGTCTTGAAGTTGTGCGTGGGCACGGCGATCTTCCGCCCGTCCGGGCCGATGGTGCCGATGGCATCCGGCGGTAGCGGCTTGCCCTGCTTGTCCAGGTACAGGTTGCCGGTGACGACGTAGGCCTTGCCGCCGGTCTCGCTCACCATGTCCCGGACCGAGTCCTCGAGCGTGGCCCATCCGTCCCGGTTCACGTTCGGGTACTGCGGAGCCATGTTGCTCATCAGGTGGCTCTCGTCCATGGCCTCCTGCGTGGGAGAGTCCGCCGCGGGCTTCATGTGCCCCCGATCAAAGCCCGTGCGCAGGTAGTCCGTGTCCTTCACCGCGGCGTCGCCCAGCTCGGGATCCGCGTGGAACTCGCTCTTGTCCCGGCTCACGCCGGCCGGCCGCTCCTGGAGGTCCGCCGCCGACAGCATGTGCGTCACGAACGAGGGCACGTTCTTCGACTGATCCAGCGAGATGCGCATGTACTCCTTGAGCAGGGACAGGCCCGTGTTGGGGCCGCCGGGGCGCAGCGGATCCAGCTCGCCGGCGCTCTCGGCCACCTTGCTCTCGAACATCGCCCCCTTCTGGTCCGGCAACCACTCGGACTCCGCATCCTTACCGGCCTTCAGGGACTTGATGTACTTGTCCAGTTCGGTGCGCGACAGCTTCCCATCTCCATTGCCGCCGAGCCGATCCGCGCGCTGGGCCACCGTGTCCTGCCACGCGCTGTCGAAGCCATCCGCCGCCACGAAGCGCTTGCCCCCCGAAAGCTTCTGATCCAGCGCCGCGCGCTCCTGCTGCAGCGCCGTGGAGGTGAGGAACCGCGCGTCGTCCGGCTGCTGCAGGTAGTGCTCCACCTCCGCCGCTGACACGCTGCCGTTGCTCTTGCGGCTCTTCGTGGCGCTCGACGCGTCCGCCGCCTTGAGCAGATCCGACTGCCAGCTGCCCTCGGGCCAGCCGAACTTCCGCTGCATCTCGGAGATGGGCACCTCGCGCGCCGTGGAGCGCCGCCAGCTCCCGCCCGTGGTGGGCACCGTGGTGCCCAGCTTCAGCGTGGGGATGAGGTCGCTCGGAGCGTTCTTCGCACGGATCTCCATGCCCATCTCCTGAAGCCCCGCTGGGGGAGCAAAGTGCCGGTGTATGGAATTATCTTCTCCAACTTCCGAGAAGTTGCGGCCCAGGGGTTACATTTTGTGAAAACAGGGGGTTAGCGGATCCGCTCGCTCTGGGCCTTTTGGATCCGCTGGACGAGGTGGGCCTCGGCCTGGAGCCGCTCCACGTAGGTGGCCGGCAGGGCGGCGCGCTCGGCGGCGCGGGCGTGGGACACCAGGAACTCCACGCTGATCGGCCCCGGGGGCGCGTGCCTGGGAGCCGGTGGCGTGAAGGTCCGCGCGGAGAGCACGGCCCCGGTCGCCGTGCGCACTCGCACCGGGCGCTCCTCCGCGGCCGAGGCCAGCGTCGACTCCAGCCGCGCCACCAGTGGCCACACTTGAGCCGGCATGCGCCGCAGCAGCCCCATCACCCGCCGGCCCGGCGCATCCACCAGCCGCGCCACTCGGCCTCCCCAGTCCGGGGCCGGCGCGTCGTAGACGAGCTCCACGTCGAGCGCCTCGGCCAGCTCACCCTCGGGCAGCTCGAGGACGGGAGTGTTCCGGAGCCGCTCGCGCGCCACCTCCGGAGCGAGCGAGAGCGAGAAGGCGAACCAGGGCAGCGGCGGAGTGCCGGACATGGCTCCAGTCTGCCTGGGCGCGAGGCCGCCGTCTCGCGAAAGGCCGCGCTCCTGTCCCCCGGCGAACGCGGGGCGTGGAGGCTCGGCGCCTCACTCCTGCTCCGGCGCCGCCTTCCAGCGTGGGGCCTCGTCCGGAGCGGGGCGCCCCTCCAGCAGCTCATGCGGGCGGAACGTGCCCTTGTAGCGCAGCGAGGCGCACCCCTGGACGCGGTAGCCCAGGTACACCCAGGAGCGGCCGCGCTCGCGAGCCAGCTCCACCAGCTTCACCACGTTGGCGGAGCCCGGCGAGCAGTCCGCATAGTCCGGGTGGAAGAAGAAGTACGCGGCGCTCCAGGACTGGGGCGTCTCGTCACACAGGCCCACCGCCACCAGCCGAGGCCCGCCCTCGGCCTCATCGTCGTACCAGGCCACCTCGCGGGCGCACGGGTGGGGGAAGGCGAACTGGAGGAAGTATTCGCGGGGGCTCAGCTCCGAGGGCTCCCACTCCCGAGCCTCCTCCCGCCACGCGTGCCACGCGTGGTACAGCTCCAGCCGCTCCCGGTCCACTCGAGGCGCGCCCACCTCCACTCGGAAGCGAGCGCAGGCGGCCTGAGCACGGCGCTGGCTGCGGTTGGGGCGGAAGGTGGCGGTGGGGATGCGCAGGGTGACGCACTCGGCGCACGCCTGGCAGGCTGGCCGGAAGTACGTGGGGCCAAAGCGCCGCCACCCGCGCGACAGCAGCTCCTCGAACTCCTCGGGCGACACCTCCGTCATCACCTTGTGCTCGAGCGAGGACTGCTGGCCGGGCAGGTAGCTGCACGGGCCAGGAGGCTCCGTGACGTGGTGGTGGATTTTCGCCATGGGCCCTTCTTGATTCGAGGCTGGCGCGCTCCCTGTCAAGCACTGCCTGCCCGCCCGCTCGGCTCAGGGCGGCGCGGGCGTCATGCCCTCCGGATGCTGGTGAAGAGGATCAGCCCCGCGGCCAGCGCCGCCACGGTGAACCACCCGGCGCTGCCTCGGAGGCAATCCCTCACCCACGCGGCGTCCACCGTGCCCTCGGGCTTCTCGGAGACAGCGTGGAGGAAGCGCGTCAGGCTCCAGAGTCCACTCGCGAGGAACGCCGCCACCGGCGAGCCCCACACCACCAGCCACGCCACCGAGCCGCTCCCGCCACCCAGCAAGGGCCACCCCCACCCCTGCGCCCGCGCCAGCGCGAACAGCCCGAGCACCCCCAGCGCCACCCCGGCGGCGATGCTCCAGTAGCGCACCCGGTCCGCCCGCCAGAGCGCCTCGACGAAGGGAGGGTTCGCCCCGCCGAAGACGACCTGGTGATAGCCCTGCAGCTCGCGCTCGAGCCGGAGCTGCCGCCCGTGCGCCTTGGCCGCCAGCAGGAACGTCACCACGCTCGCGGCGAGGACCATGATCGTGCGTGCGCTCATATCGAGCCGTCTCCTTTCACCGCGTACGTGTTGCCGGAAGTTCGCCACGCGCCCTCCAGCACGCGCGGACGAACCTCCTCCAGCGCGCCCAGCTCGTTGCCCGTCGGGTCATGGAGCACAAGGCATGGACCATCGGGCGTCTCCACCGAGTGGGCCCCCTTCAGCCCCCGAGCCTCCGCCGAGGCGCGAAAGGCCTCCAGGTCCTCCACGGCGTAGATGGGCAGCGTCGACTTCGCGGGGCGGTGATCCGCCAGGATGTAGAGCGGGCCCTCGCCCAGCCGGACCGCGGCCACTTCGGCACCGAACCGGCGGAAGTGCCACACCAGCTCCGCGCCCAGCACCTCCCGGTAGAAGGCCAGGTCCTCCGCGAAGCGCGCGGTGCCGACATAGAGATAACGGAGCGGGCCGAGCCGAAGGCTCTCCGCGGGGTTGGACTCCGAGGAACGCATCACTCCCTCCCTGGGCTGCGTAGATCCACAGCAGCAAGCTCCAGCCGCCACCAGGCCAATCCCCACCTGCGTCCCCAGGTTCAGGGCCACCCGCGTCCACTCCAACACGTTCGGCCGGAGGCAGCGCCGGAGCACACCCTGGGATGGCCTGTTCGGGATTGACGAGCTGGGGAGCCGGAGAACGGATACCGGCAAACTCCAATTTTACCGCAAGAGAGGCATCTTCCCAACTCCCCTGGTCATCTGGGCAGAGCCGGGGGTGGGTGCTGGCACAACGCGGCTGAAGCGGCTTAAGTGTGCCCCCGGCTGATCCGCCCCCTGCGCCTCAATGAGCCCCTCCCCCGCAGCTGAAATCCGTATCGGCACCGTCCTCCGAGAGACCTACGAGCTCACCTCGCTGCTGGGAAAGGGGGGCATGGGCTCCGTCTTCCTGGCGCGGCACCTGCGCCTGCCCGGCAAGCAGGTGGCGGTGAAGGTGCTGCTCCACAGCGAGGACCTGAGCCAGGAGCAGTACGCGCGCTTCCGCCGCGAGGCGGAGATCGCCTCCCAGCTCGGCCACCCCAACATCGTCGAGGTGGTGGACTTCCACAGCCTGGAGGACGGCACGCCCTACCTGGTGATGGAGCACCTGCGCGGCGAGAGCCTGGCGAACCGGCTGCGCAAGGGGCGGCTGACGCTGCGCGAGGCGTTCTCCATCGCGCGGCAGATGGGCTCGGCGCTCCAGGCCGCGCACCGGGCCGGCGTGGTGCACCGGGACTTGAAGCCCGCCAACGTCTTCCTGGTGCCCACCGAGACCGAGGGCATGGTGGCCGAGCGGGTGAAGCTGCTCGACTTCGGCATCTCGAAGCTGATGGGCTCGCAGACGCTGCAGACGCAGGAGGACGTGCTCATGGGCACGCCCCGGTACATGGCGCCCGAGCAGGCCATGGGCCGCAACAAGGAAGTGGATGCGCGCTCGGACATCTTCGCCTTCGGCTGCATCGTCTACGAGATGCTGTGCGGAGACTCGCCCTTCTCGGGCGGCACCATCGCCGAGGTCGTCTACCGCGTCGTCCACGAGCAGCCCGAGTCCCTGGCCTCCCGAGTGCCGGACCTGCCCGGGCGCGCGGTGGCGGCGGTGGACAAGGCGCTCTCCAAGGCGGCGAAGGATCGCCACCAGGACGTGGCCACCTTCATCGCGGAGCTGACCGGCACCCCGCTGCAGGCGCTCTCCGCGCTGGGGCCGGACCCCACGCCCATGCCGCTGCGCGGCGCCCTCCGCCCGGATGATCCGTCCGTGGGCACGGACATGGAGAGCGGCACGGATGCCACGTTCGTCCCCTCGCGCTCGGGGGTGGCCACCCCCGCGGAGATGGCCCCGGGAGGCGCGGCGGATCCAAGCATGGAGGTCGGCTCGACGCTGGCGGCGTTCCGCGCCCAGGACGCGCAGGCCCCCGCTCAGCCTGCTTTCCCGGTGACGGCTTCTCGCAGGCCGACGGATATGGAGATGGCCGCCGTGCAGCTGGCTGGCACTCCCGGTCCGAGCGCCCAGCCCGCCGCGGCGATCAATCCCGCGCCTCGCTCCGCGGCTCCCGTCCCCGTGGCCTCGCCCGCCGTGGCTCCGGTGGCCACGGCCCAGCCTGCGGCTCGCTCGAAGTCCCCGCTGATCATCGCGGCCGTCGTCGTGGTGGCGCTCGTGGCCGCCGGGCTCGTCGTGGGGCGAGGGATGCTCTCCACCTCGAGCTCCACTTCCACCTCGACTTCCACCCCGGCGCCGAGCCCGAATCCGCCGGTGGCCGCGACCCAGCCTGTCCCTGTCGCTCCTACGGTGGCGCCGAGCACGCCCACTCCGCCCCAACCCGCCGTTACGCCTACGACGCCCCCCTCCACGACGCCACCGGCCATCGCCACCGCCGAGACCAAGCCCCCGCCGTCTTCCCCTCGCGGCAAGGCCGAGGTGATCCCCGACTCGGTGCGCAAGGAGCTGGATGAAGCGGAGCAGGCGCTGAACTCTGGGGACTTCAACGGCGCCATCCGCATCGCCCAGCGCACCCTGCAGGTCCAGAAGACGGAGTCCGCTCGAGTGCTGATCGGCCGCGCCTACTGCCAGCGGCAGGACCTGGGCAACGCGAACGCGCAGTACCGGAGCCTGTCCGCGAGGGGGCAGAAGCAGCTGTTCGACTACTGCGCGAAGGACTCGGGCCTCAAGCTCTCCAAGTAGAGCACCACCGGAAGCACCGGCTTCACAGTCCCCATAGGGAGGGGGAACAGACATGAGAAACACCCTGGCAACGGTCATCGCCGTGGGCGTGCTGGCCAGCACGCTCGCGTCCGCGGAAGCGCCGGTGAGTACCGGCAAGGTGTTCACCGGCCCGGAGGGCGAATCCGTGGCGGTCATCCCGCTCACCACCCAGGGCCCCAAGGGCGAGAAGCAGGCCCTGCTCTATGTCCAGGGCACGGGCACCGCGTTCGACGGCAAGCCGCTGCTGCACTCCGTCAACGAGCAGAGCCGGGGCGTCGACTACATCACCCAGTACAGGGGCGATGACTACTACACGCTGGTGATGCGCGAGCCGCACGGCGCTGGCTCCAAGAAGTACGAGCTCTACACGCCCGGCCACCGGGACGGCCTCACCGTCTCCTACGACGAGAAGCGCTCGCAGGGGCTGAAGGCGGAGGACATCTATGCCCAGTACCAGAAGCTGCAGAAGGACGGCACGCTGGCGAAGCTGGCGGCCTTCAACCGCCAGGAGCGGGAGTCCGGCCAGCAGGAGGGCTTCACGAAGGTGCTCAAGGCCATGAACGACGCCTGCGGCACCAGCGTCACGGCCAGCATTGACTGGAAGAGCATCTCGGACGAGGTGATCAAGCAGTACAGCATCTCCTCGTACTGCGGCAATCCGCTGGAGGCGTTGGGGAAGCTGTGCGAGTCGCCGGTGGGAAAGAAGATCATCCAGGCCAAGGTGAAGAAGTACTCGTGCCAGTTCGGCCCGGAGCTGAAGCTGGACGTGAAGGCGGGCGCGGTGAGCTTCACCACCCAGCAGGACGCCGCCAATCAGGAAGAGTTCGCCACCGAGTACTTCAAGAAGAACCTCTAGCCGGAGCCTTGTTCATGCACTCTCGACACCTCCTCACCGCCGCCGTCGCTCTGCTCTCGGGCACCTCCTGGGCCATCGAGCCTCCCTGGGGCAAGGGAGAGAGCCTGGGCGAGCAGCTGTTGCTGGAGCAGACCACCGTGTGCACCGACGGCAAGGGGCACTACGTGGTGCTGGCTCCCCACGAGCAGAAGGGCAAGCAGCTCTTCTACGGAGACGGGAAGACGCTCACCCAGGTGGCCCAGCCTCCCTTCGGCGTGCCGGGCACGGACTTCCTCGAGCCGCGCTTCTACAACCCCACGGCCAACCCCAGCTTCCGGGGCACGGACTGGCGGGTGTACTCGGGCGTGGAGCTGGACTCGGAGAAGAAGACGTGTGAGCTGCGCTGCGGAGAGCGCACCATGGCGCTCACCGTGATGGAGCCGGAGAAGGCGGCGAAGCTGCTCAAGGAGGCGAAGTACGAGCCCAACCCGCAGAAGTACGTGCCCTACGCGCTGCTGCGCGATCTCGCGGGCAAGTACTACCTGGTGGAGCGCGGCTTCGGGCCGGAGAGCGAGAAGAGCTTCCGGGTGCACGTGGGGCCCAAGGGGGCCATGAAGCTCCAGGAGATGAAGGACATCGTCTCGGACTCGGAGGGGCAGATCTTCTCGACGAAGAAGGGAGACCTGCGGCTGGTGGTGGACAAGGCCGAGGCTCCGGTGTGGATCGAAGGTGCCAAGAAGAAGGTGGAGCTGAAGGTGGTGCCCATCACCGAAAACCTGCCGATGATCTACAACGAGCTCGGGGTGTACGCGGGGGCCCGCCTGGGCACCCCGTGTGATGATCAGTGACGCCTCGGCTCTGGCTTCGGCGCCAGCCCCACGCGCGAGCAGTGCGCCGAGGTGCTGGAGCGGGACGTCAACGGCAAGCCCGTGACGCGGGCCATGCGCCTGGGCATGGAGAAGCACGACCTGGCCATGGCGTGCATCCAGCAGAAGCTCAACACACTCCGGCCGGGCGGCTTCAGCCTCAACCAGCGCTACCGCTTGAACTCCCAGACAGGAAAGTGGGAACCCCTGAGCCGCACAGAGGTCGAGGCCCTGCTGCGCGCCGGAGGCAAGGAGCTGGTGGGCACCATCGAGCCCGATACCGTCATCCACACCGGCAATGCGGCTGAAGTCCTGGAC
>NZ_JBJMQP010000084.1:0-27470 GCF_045802625.1 Hyalangium sp.
ACAAACTTTACCTACACAACCAACAACCTAACATTCACGCCTGCGGCCAACTTCAATGGCACCACGAGTTTCACGTACACCATCTCGGACGGTAACGGCGGCAGCGCCACGGCGACCGTGACGGTCACGGTGACGCCAGTGAATGATCCGCCCACGGGCGTGGCCGATACCTTCACGGTTGCCGCCAACAGCGGTGCCAGCACGCTGGATGTGCTGGCCAACGATTCGAGCGCTCCCGATACGGGCGAGACGCTCACCGTCTCTGCCGTCACCCAGCCGACCAGCGGTGGCACGGTGTCGGTGGCGCCAGGGGGCAGCGGAGTCATCTTCACGCCGACGGCTGGTTACACGGGCTCGGTGAGCTTCACGTACACGGTGTCGGACGGCAACGGTGGTACGGCCATTGTCTCGGTCACGGTGATCGTGGGCTCCACCAACCACCAGCCGGTGGCGAACAACGACACGCTCACGGTGGATGAGGACAGCGCGGACACGGTGGTGGACGTGCTGGCCAACGACAGCACGGCGCCGGATACGGGCGAGACGCTCACCGTGACGGCGGTCACCCAACCGGCCAACGGCACGGTGACGCTGACAGGCGGAGTGGTGAGCTACCAGCCCAACCCCAACTTCAACGGCACCGACACCTTCACGTACACGATCTCCGACGGCAATGGCGGCTCGGCCACCGCCACGGTCACCGTCACCGTCACGCCGGTGAATGATCCGCCCGACGCGGTGGACGACACTGTCTCGGTGGGTGAGGACAGCGGGGCCACCGTGGTGGATGTGCTGGCCAATGACTCCATCGCGCCGGACACGGGTGAGACCCTGACGGTGACGGCGGTGACTCAGCCAGCCAACGGCACGGTGACGCTGGTGGGCGGCGTGGTGAGCTACCAGCCCAACCCCAACTTCAATGGCACCGACACGTTCACGTACACGGTGTCCGACGGCAATGGCGGCACGGACACCGCCACGGTGACGGTGAAGGTGACGCAGGTGAATGATCCGCCCACGGGTGTGGCGGACACGTTCACCGTTCCCGGGAACAGCGGTCCCACGACGCTGGATGTCCTGGCCAACGACTCGAGCGCTCCCGACACGGGCGAGACGCTCACCGTATCGGCGGTCTCCCAGCCGGCCAACGGCACGGTGACGCTGGTGGGCGGAGTGGTGAGCTATCAGCCCAAGGCCGGCTTCAATGGCACCGACACGTTCACGTACACGGTGTCGGACGGCAACGGGGGCAGCGCCATCGTCACGGTGACGGTGAATGTGACGGCGGTGAACAGCCCGCCCACCGCCAACGATGACACCGTCACGGTGGACGAGGACAGCGGCGGCACCGTGGTGGACGTGCTGGCCAACGACTCCACGGCGCCGGACACGGGCGAGACCCTCACGGTCACGGCGGTGACCCAGCCGTCCAGCGGCGGCACGGTGACGCTCAATGGCGGAGTGGTGACCTTCACTCCGGCGCAGGACTTCAATGGCACCGCGACGTTCACGTACACCGTGTCCGACGGCCACGGCGGCGACGACACCGCCACCGTCACGGTGACGGTGAAGCCGGTGAATGATCCGCCCACGGCCGTGGCCGACACGTTCCCGGTGGCGGAGGACAGTGGAGCCAGCACGCTGGATGTGCTGGCCAATGACTCCAGCGCGCCGGACTCGGGCGAGACACTGACGGTGACGGACGTGTCCCAGCCGGCCAGCGGCGGCACGGTGTCGGTGGCTCCGGACGGGAAGGGCGTGGTGTTCACTCCGGCGCCTGGCTTCACGGGCTCCGTGACGTTCACGTACACCGTGTCGGACGGCAACGGCGGGACCAGCACGGCCACCGTCATCGTCACCGTGGGCGTGATCGACTCCGATGGCGACGGTCTGAGCGATAGTCAGGAGCGCGAGCTGGGCACCGACCCCCACAATCCCGATACGGACGGTGACGGCCTGCAGGATGGGCTCGAGGTGGCCACCCACACGAACCCGCTCGATGACGACACGGATGACGACGGCATCAAGGACGGCACGGAGGACCGGAACCACAACGGCATCGTGGATTCGAACGAGACGGATCCCCGTGACTTCGACACGGACCGTGACGGGCTGAGCGATGGCCTCGAGCGGGGCCTGGCGCAGCCCGAGGGCAAGAACACGGATCCGGCTCGCTTCACGCCGGACACGGATCCCTCCACGACCACGGATCCGCTCAACCCCGACACCGACGGTGACACCCTCAAGGACGGCCAGGAGGATGCGGACCACAATGGCCAGCTCGGCGACGTGGAGTCGGATCCGAATGATCCCGACACCGACCACGGTGGCCTGAACGACGGCGAGGAGGTCGCTGCCGGCACCAACCCGCGCGACTACGCGGATGATCTGGCCGTCGCGGGCCGCGGTTGCGCCTCCACCGGCACGGGGACGCTGCTGCCCCTGATGATGCTGCTCGCCGTGCCGCTGCTGCGCCGCCGCCGCGCCCTCCGCTTCTCGGGGAAGGCGTGGGGGATGCTGGGCCTGCTGGCCGCCGTGCTCATCTCGGCGCCCGCGAGCGCCCAGAGCGCTCCCCCGGCCTCCGAGGGCATCGACGTGCAGCAGTTCAAGCCGGGCCCGGGCTGGAAGGACGTGCTGGATGTGCACAGCCCCCAGGTGGGCCGGCACCTCGGCTGGAACCTGGGCCTGTCCTTCAACTACGCGAAGGATCCGCTCAACTTCATCCGCCCGCGCACCGACGACTTCGTCTACGAGATCGTCAAGAACCAGTTCACCTTCGACTTGATGGGCGCCATCTCGCTCTTTGATCGGCTCGAGATCGGCGTGGCGCTGCCCATCACCTCACAGGGTTCGGCTTCCGCGCAGTCCGTGTCGCCCCTGCTCTCCGAGGGTGTGAGCGCCACCGGCGTGGGGGATCTGCGCCTGGTGCCCAAGGTGAGCCTGCTCTCCACCGACAGCGGGCTGCACCTGGGCATCGCGGTGCCGGTGCTGCTGCCCACCTCCGGAGGCAAGAGCTTCCTCGGCCGCAGTGGCCTGGCGGCGGCCCCGCGGCTGCTCGGCGAGTGGAGCAGTGAGGGCGGCCTGCGCGTGCTCGCCAACGTGGGCGTCAACCTCCAGCCCCAGGAGCAGTTCTACAACCTGAACGTGAGCAACGAGTTCGCCTACGGGCTCGGCGCGGAGGTGCCCTTCCAGGTGGGCGAGCACCGGCTGGCCGCTCAGGCCACGCTGGTGGGCGCTCTGGGGATGAAGCAAGCCAACACCGAGGAGCGTCCGCTGGAGCTGCTCGCCGCCCTGCGCTACCACTTAACGGACTCGCTGGCGGCGCACCTGGGCGGTGGCCCGGGCATCACCCGCGGCTACGGCACGCCGGGCTTCCGCATGTTCGCGGGCGTCATCTGGACCGAGGCCGAGCGGGCTGTCCCCGCTCGCGTCGAGCCGCCCCCACCACCCGCCAAGGTGTGCCCGTACGGCCCCGAGGACCTCGACGGCTTCCAGGACGACGATGGCTGCGCGGATCCGGACAATGACGGGGACGGCATCCTCGACGTGAACGATCGCTGCCCCAACGAGCCCGAGACGAAGAACGGCTTCGAGGACACCGACGGCTGCCCGGATGTGCTGCCCCCGCCTCCGCCGGTGGACTCGGATGGAGACGGCATCACCGACGACAAGGACAAGTGCCCCAACGCGCCCGAGGACAAGGACGGCTTCCAGGACGACGACGGCTGCCCGGATCCGGACAACGACAAGGACGGCGTGCCGGACGACAAGGACAAGTGCCCCAACGAGCCGGAGACCATCAACGGCTTCCAGGACGATGACGGCTGCCCGGACAAGGGCGAGGTGAAGGTCAAGGTCGAGGGCAAGAAGATCGTCATCCTCGACAAGGTGTACTTCGCCACCAACAAGGATCTGATCCTCGCCAAGTCCTTCCCGCTGCTGAAGCAGGTGGGCCAGGTGCTGCGCGCCAACCCGGAGATCACCAAGGTGCGCGTGGAGGGTCACACCGACAGCCAGGGCAATGACGCCGCCAACCTGGATCTGTCGCAGCGCCGCGCCAACAATGTGCGCAAGCGCCTGATCCAGCAGGAGGGCATTGCCCCCGAGCGGCTCGAGGCGGTGGGCTACGGCGAGACGCAGCCGGTGGACACCAACAAGACGGCCAAGGGCCGCGAGAACAACCGCCGCGTGGTGTTCACCATCCTCGAGACGAAGCCCTCGGAGCCCTAAGCTCCCTGAGCAGCCGAGCCCTGTAAGCGCAGCTCCCAGAGGCCCGTCCCGGAGATACGTCCTGGGCGGGCCTCTTCATGTGGCTCGGAGCGCTTCCCGGGGATTGACGCACCCCGTCCTGGCCTCCGGCATCCGCTTGACAGTAAAATCACACGGCCAGTTCCATCTCAACGAGGCGTCGCGTGCGCGGATGCCAGGGGGCCTCATGGCACGTTCTGTGGCAGTCACCATCTTGATGGCCGATGACGATGTGGATGATCGGGATCTCACCCAGGATGCCCTACGCAGGAACCAGCTGAACGGGGAGCTGAAGTGGGTCGAGGATGGAGAAGAGCTGCTCGACTACCTCAACCACCGTGGCCGCTACAGCGATCCGGGAGCGGCGCCTCGGCCGGGCATCATCCTGCTGGACCTGAACATGCCGCGGATGGATGGCCGCGAGGCCCTGCGGGAGATCAAGGCGAACCCGGAGCTGCGCCGCATCCCCATCATTATCCTGAGCACCTCGAGCGCGGACGAAGACGTGCTGCGCAGCTACGATCTGGGCGCTAACTGCTTCATCACCAAGCCCGGCACGTTCGAGCAGCTGGTCGACGTGGTCCGGGTCCTGGGTGAACACTGGTTCGAGAAGGCGAGACTCCCCCACGCGAGCGTTCAATGAAGTCCGAGCCCGCGGCGCCGTCGCTGCGCATCCTCCTCGTCGAGGATGATCAGGATGACTTCATCCTGGTGCGGGATGCGCTTCGGGGGCTGCGCGACGAGCGGCTGTCGCTCGAGTGGGTGGAGGATCCCGAGGAGGCCATCGAGATCATGGCCTCCGGGCTCCATGATGTGTGCCTGCTGGACTACCGGCTCGGGGCGTACACCGGGCTGGAGCTGATGGAGCAGGCGCGGCGGCGGGGGGCCCGCATGCCGGTCATCCTGCTGACGGGGCACTCGGACACCGACGTGGACCGCCAGGCCCTCGCGGCCGGGGTGGCGGACTTCCTGGTGAAGTCGCAGATGACGCCGGTGCTGCTGGAGCGGTCCATTCGCTACACGGTCCAGCACGCCCGGACGCTGGAGGCCCTGCAGCGCTCCCGGGCGAGCTTCCGCGAGCTCATCGAGCGGCTGCCCGATGGGGTGTGCGTGATCGACGGCTCGCGGCTCACCTACGTCAACCCGGCGCTCGTCCGGCTGTTGGGGTGTGACTCGGCGGCCGCGCTCCTGGGGCTGGAGGTGCGAGAGCTCGCCTCGCGCTTCTTCCCGCCGGAGGAGCGGGAGGAGATGCAGCGCGATCTGAGCCCCAGCCTGGAGAATGAGCGGCGCGAGCCCTTCCGCGAGCTTCACCTGGTGCGCACTTCGGGCGAGCGCATCCCCGCGGAGCTGGCCCGGTTCCCGGTGGGGTTCGAGGGGCAGCCGTGCACCATGTGGATCGCCCGGGACTTGACCGAGCGCAAGCGCATGCAGGCCCAGCTCGTGCTCACGGACCGGATGGCCTCGCTGGGCATGGTGGCGGGGATGATCGCCCACGACATCAACAACCCGCTGGCCTACGTGATCGCCAACCTCCACATCCTGGAGTCGGACGTGCTGCCCGGCCTGGTGATGACGGTCAGCCAGCGCGATGAGGTGCGGGCGCTCTTGTCGGATGCCAAGCTGGGGGCGGAGCGGGCGCGGGAGATCGTCCAGCAGTTCCGCATCTTCTCTCGCGGGGAGAAGGAGGCGCGGCGCGAGACGCTGGAGGTGCACCATGCGCTCGAGTCCGCGCTGCGGCTGGCGAGCAATGAGATCCGCCATCGCGCGCGGCTGGTGCGCGACTATGGCGAGCCCCTGCGGGTTCATGCGAACGAGGTGCAGCTGGGGCAGGTGCTGTTGAACCTGCTGGTCAACGCGGCCCAGGCCATCCCCGAGGGCGGGGTGGAGCGCAATGAGATCCGCGTCCTCACGCGGCTCCGAGGCACGGAGGCGGTGATCGAGATCCACGACACGGGCGTGGGGATTCCCTCGGACCGGCTGGAGCGGGTGTTCGAGCCGTTCTTCACCACCAAGCCCAGCGGCGTGGGCACGGGGCTGGGGCTGTCGATCTGCCGAAGCATCATCACCGCGCTCAGCGGCCGGCTGGAGCTGGAGAGCGAGGTGGGGCGGGGCAGCATCTTCCGCATCGTCCTGCCCTCGGTGGCTGCCTCCAGCATCACCGTGCTGCCTCCGCCGGTGCAGGCGCTGTCCTCTGGAGTCTCCCGGCGTGGGCGGATCCTCATCGTGGATGACGAGCCGTTGGTCAGCCAGGCCATCCGCCGGGCGCTCCAGCGCGAGCACGAGGTGATGGCGCTCACGAGCGCCCGCGAGGCCTTCACCCGGCTGACGCGCGGCGAGCAGTTCGATCTCATCCTCTGCGACATCATGATGCCGGAGATGAGCGGCATTGATCTGCACGAGGAGCTGGCCCGCGCCTCGCCGGCGCTCGCGGAGCGGATGGTGTTCCTGACGGGGGGCGCCTTCACTCCCCGGGCTCGCGAGTTCCTGAGCCAGATCAAGAACCCCTGCGTGGAGAAGCCCTTCCTGCCCAGGGATCTCCAGGAACTGGTGCGCTCTCTGCTGTCCGAGGACTCCGCCTCACCTGCCTGATCATGATCAGTGTCGGGTGCTTCGAGGTTGGGAGCGGAGCGCGCCGGGGAGTGAACGCTCGCGGGCCGGCGTGAATAAAGCCGCCGTGCACGCGTCAGGGAAGCTGGTAGGTCCGAGGAGTGGGTTGGGTGGTCGGGGGTCCTATGAGCACGGGGCGGACCGAGAGCTCTTCACTCTGAAGGCAGGCCTCTCATGCGGATGCGAAGGTGGCTGGCGCTCGCGCTCGCGAGCACGCTCGTGGGCTGCTACGTGGATCCCTACCCGGACGATCCTTCTTTTGACCCGGGCTCTCCGTCGGATTCCCCTCCGCCCATGGGGCCTGACGATTCGGTGGATTTCACCCCGCCACCCGCGCCGTTCCTTTCCTGGGCGCCAGGCTCGGGCGCGCAGCCACTCCCCCGGCTGGTGGCTCGCTCCGAGCGCGGCGCCACCATCCGGGTCTACAGCGGAAGCAGCTGCCTGGGCCTCAGCGTGGCGAAATCGGGCTCGGGCCAGGGCGCGTACTGCGAGCTGGCCATTGATGTGTCCCGGTACCCCGCGAGCAGCTACTCGGCTCGGGCGTATGACGAGGCTGGGAACAGCTCGGGGTGCAGCACCATCCCCGCTCCTGGCGGGTACGACACGCCGAGTGGGCCCGACACCACGCCGCCCGCCGTGCCGGTGATCACCGAGGCGAGCTGGCAGTACGGGAATACCCAGAATGGGCTGAGCGTGAAGGGAACCACGGAGCCCGGGGCCGAGGTGGGCGTCTTCATCGACTCGGAGTGCCAGGGCACCCCGGCGGCCACGGTGTTCGCGGGCTCGAGCGGGGCCTTCACCGCGGCGCTGTCCGTTGCGGCCTCCAGCCCGGCCACCGTCCGCCGGGTGTTCGTGGCCGCGCGGGACGCCGCGCTCAACGAGTCCGCGTGTGTCGAGGGTCCCTCGTACACGACGCCGTGCGCCATGGGCTACGCCGACTGCGATGGGAACCCGGCCAACGGCTGCGAGGTGAACCTCACGGAGGACGCGAACCACTGCGGCGCCTGTGGCACGAGCTGCCAGGGGCAGGGCAATGCGGGGGGAGTCTGCATGGCGGGGACGTGCGGCTACGCGTGCCCGGTGGGCCGGTATGACTGCGACGGGAGCCTGGCCAACGGCTGCGAGTCCACCGTGGCGTGCGGCCCGACGGTGTGCACCATCGATCGCTCGGCGGAGCTGGCCATCACCGCGCTCTCGGTGGTGGAGGATCCGGTGCGGGCGGCGCCGGGCGGGGCCTGGAGCTTCGGCACGCTGATGAGGGCGATGGCCGGGGATCAGGATCCCTCCGCGCTGGTGCGCCAGTGGCTGAAGACGTGGAACACGGCGCAGACGGTCAACGGCCTCACCCTGCCGGCGCGCCCACAGATGCGGACGATGGTGCTCGATCCCTGGGAGGCGAAGAGCGGCGGGCCGAACCAGCCGCTGGACTTCAGCCAGGCGCCGTTCCGGCTGCTGGCCATCATGAACCGCATGGATCTGCGCAACCCCGGCGTGCAGGCCGGCGAGGGCCGGTTCGTCTTCGGGGTGCTGGACTCGGCGGGCAACCCGCTCCAGTTCACCGTCATCCTGGAGTACGCGCTGCCCGGGGGCAGCCCGGAGGCCATCCAGGGCTGGGCTCGGGACTGGCACGCGCTGGGGCAGCTCGGGGTGAACAACCCGAACTACAACGCGAAGCTGCAGGCGCTGACGGACCGCTTCGCGAGGTCGGGGGTGATGACGGGCCGGCCCTTCGGCAACGCGCTCAATCAGATCCGCACCAACGAGGCCGAGCTGGCCGATCCCTGGGAGATGCGGGAGTTCAACCTGACGGACACGGGGCTGCGGCCCGCCACCGTGAAGCTGACGCCAGCGGCGGGGTTCGACAACTCGAGCGTGCTGGGCGACTTCATCCGCGCCAACCAGTCGGCCATCCTGGCCCAGCAGTACACGGTGCCGGAGCGCTTCGAGGGAATGTCGTTCCTGGGGGCGGCGGCGAAGGTGACGGATGGGTTCTTCTGGCGAGTGCCGGGCGTCACCTCGGAGGCCCGGCACACGTTCTCGCTCAACACGTGCAGCGGGTGTCACGCGGGGGAGACGGGCACGGACTTCACGCACATTGCTCCGCGGGCGGCGGGCCACGCGTCGGTGCTGTCGGCCTTCCTGCGGGGCGGCACGGTGAGGGATCCGGTGACGCAGGCTCCGAGGACCTTTGATGACCTGGGCCGTCGCGCCACGGACCTGGCGGCGCTGGTGTGCGGCACGCCGTCGACGCAGGGCCTGACGACGATGGAGACGTTCGGAGGCTTCCCGGTGCCGTCCAACCTGCCTCGGGCTCGCGTGCACTGACAGGGCGCGTTACACCTGGGTCTTGACGACGTCCTTGAGGCCGCTGGTGGCCTTCTCGACGACCTTGCTCGTCAGATCCAGCTCCAGCGTGTACTTGTACATGGAGGCCTGGAGCGACAGCAGCTCCGAGCTGGAGAACTGGCGGCCCGAGACGCCCGCGTCGATCAGCGTGTCCAGCCGCCGCTGTCCCTGCTCCAGCTCGCTCACCACGTGGGACACCATGTTCAGCGTGGGCTTCTCCGTCTTCGAGACGCTCTCTACCCGGTGCGTGGGGTCCACCCCCGGAGCGGACTCGGTCTTGCGCGCGGCGTCAGCGCCTCCCGCGGCCTGGGCCTTGTCCGCGAGCACCGTGTCGAACTTCGACTCGCCCTGCTTGCTCCGCGGCGGCACGTCCTGATCCGGCTGCTTCTGCTGCACGAGCTGCGTGGCGGAGATGGCTGGCATTGGACCCGTCATGGCTCTGGCTCCCGCGAAGTGGCTGCTGGCCGCCAGTATCTCCGCGCCCGCTGACACTCCCGGGCGCTACACTGGGGACATGCTGCCGGCCCTCGCGCTGCTGACCTCGTCCCTCCTGGCCCAGACGGCCTCCCCCACGACTTCCTCGGTGGAGGTGAAGCTGCCGTTCGTCACCACCCTCCACGTCGAGAACGACATCCTCGCCCGGAGCGACCGGTTCTATTCCAACGGCGTCCGCATCGAGCACTATGGCGAGTACGACGCGTGCCGCCTGCTCGCGCATGCACTCGGCTTCCCGGACGGGGTGGATCACCGCTACCCCTGCGGCGGCTCGCTGGCGCAGAACATCTACACGCCCAGCCACATCGTTCCCTATGCCGACGAGAACCCCTTTCCGGATCCGAGTGACCGGCCCTACGCCGGGTGGCTCCATGCGGGGCCCTTCTTCCAGCACCTCCACGCCGCCCCGGAGCCCATCGACTCCTCGCGGCTCACGCTTCAGGCCACGGTGGGTGTCACCGGACCGGCCTCGCTCTCGGGGCAGACGCAGACCGGGTGGCACTCGTTGCTGAATCACATCTTCGGCCGCACAGTTGCCAGGCTCCCGGTCGGCTGGGAGCACCAACTGCCCACCGAGCCCGCATTCGAAGTCTCCGCGCTGCGCGAGCAGCCCCTGCTGTGGAGCCCTTATGTCGACGCCACCTGGGCCGCGGGGGGGATGCTGGGCACCGTCCTGGTCAACGCGAGCGTCGGGGCCACGGTGCGCGTGGGCCTGCTCGCACGGCCGTTCCAGCTCGCGCCCATCATGCCCTCCGTCCTCCAGGCGCTGGAGGCTCAGCGCGCGGCCGAAGGCCATGCCCCCGAGGTGAGCACCCGCGCCGCGACGCCGGAGCGCCTCTGGGAGGCCTACTTCTTCGCTCGCGGGCAGGGGCGGTACGTGGCGCGCAACCTGTTCCTGGATGGGACGCTGTTCCGCCCAAGCCTCAGCGTGCGGAAGACTCCCTTCGTGGGGGACAGTGAGTTTGGCGCGGCCGTGCGCACCCCGGTATTCCAGCTCGACGTGAGCATGGTCTTCCGCTCGCAGGAGATGGCCGATCCTCCCAATCCTCTCGTCTCCGGCCACCGCTTCACGCAGGTCCAGCTCACCTACCTCCACTGAGCGCGTCGCGTCAGGAGTGGCTGAGCTGGAGGGAGAGCGAGGCCTCCGGTGGGCGGTGGCTCCAGGTGAGGAAGGACTCGCGGAACTCGTCCACCGTCTTCGCCAGCGGGCCGCCGGGCCTGGCCGAGAGGGCCTCGGCTCCGGTGGAGCCTCTCGTGGACAGGCCGATGATGAACGGGCCCTCGGGCTGCGCGGTGGGGAAGGGCCTCGCGAAGAGCCGCCGGTCTCCCTCCAGCCGGTACACCAGTGACGTGAGGTGCCCGAGCACCCAGCCTGCCGCCGTCTCTCGCGCCTCGGGTGAGGGCGCCTCCACGGACACCACCAGCCGGGTCGTCTCTCGCGAGAAGTCGATGGGCTCGAAGAGCGCCTCCCAGGCCGCCGGGGTTGCTTCGGTACGCGCTCGGTGGATGAGCTCCCGTGCTCGGGCGAGCTCCTCACGGAGCACTTGGAGCGTCGAGCGCGACACGTTGCGCGCGGTGTTGCGCGGGGGCAGCGCGGGGGCGACCACTGGCATCAGGTCTCGCTTCCCGTTGGGGCTGTAGCGCGCCGTCTCCGGCGTCACCGTCACCGGCTGGGGCCACGGCCAGGAGGCGAACGTCTCGAAGAAGTGCGTGAGCAGGCGCTCGTCCGAGCTCGCTGCATCCCGAGGCGCTCGCAAGCTGGTCCAGGCCGCCATGACGGCCCAGGACAGCCCGCCCAGATAGCCCAGCGCGTGCGAGTACACCCCGCGCGCCTTGGCCCAGGCTCTCACGGCGCGCAGGATGACTCGGAAGCGCTCGGGGCCAGCGCCCTCGCGCTCCACGGCTTCGAGCAGCGCGTTCGTGTCCGCCCAGCCATTGAGCGAACGGAAGCCGGCCATGTCCAGGTGCTCTCCGTGCTGGGCGAGCAACTCCGCGGGCGGGCAAGGCTCCAGGCCTTCGGGGCGGCTCGCGTACGACACATCGAAGTGCACGCCGTCGAGCGACAGCTTCACCATGGGAATGGCGGCGTCGGCCACGAAGCGCCCGCTCGCCGTGCCACCCTGCCTGGACAGCTCCTGAATGAGCGCGTGCGCGAAGTCCTCCCGAGACAGGTGCGAGGGGCCGACCGCCACCGCGTCCACGTCGCTGCTCGCGCTGCCCGTGCCGAGTAGATAGGAGCCATACGGGTGAAGCCGCAGCCCGAGCCGCTCGCAGACGGCCTCGAGCCGAGCCACCGCCGCCGTGCGCTGCTGTCGCGCTTCGTCGGATTCCCACTCGCCGCGCGCCACCAGCACCTCGCGCAGCATCCCTGGCTTCTCCTGCGAGGAGCGTGCGCCCTCTGCTGGACCGGGCCGCTCTCCCGAGGGAGCCGCCGGGGGCGCCGAGCCCGGAGAGGGACGGTTTCCACCCGAGCCGGGCCGGTTGCCTCCGCCGAGCTGCACGCGTCGCCGTACCTCGAACGGAACGTCGCCGCGCCGGCTGATGAGGCATACCTCGCGCACCTCGAAGGTGAGGGGCTTCCAGTCCCGCTCCCAGGCGGACAGCGTGCGGCGGAGCTCCGCGGGGCTCGAGCGTGGAAGCTGGCCCACGCTCAGGTGTGGGGTGAATCCATGCTCGGACTTGCGGCCCTGCTCATCGCACTGGGGCAGCGCTGACTGGAGCGCCGCCTGTAAGGCCTTGAGCGCTCCGTGAGGGTGATCCTCCGGGCGCAGCCACGCCGTCACGCTGCCGCGATGCTCGAAGTGGCCGAAGCCAGAGAGCGTCACCTGGAACGGAGCCAGGTGGCGCAGGGCCTCCGCGATGAGCGTCTCCGCCTCGGCGAAGTGCTCCTCCGGCACGAACGGGTAGAGCAGCGTCACATGGGGCATCCAGCGCTCGTAGTTCTGATCATGCTTGGAGCGCAGGGTCTCGATGGGACCCCACAGCTCCTCGGGAGGAATCAGCACCACCGCCGCCTGATGCATGGGGGGCACCGAGAGCACCCGAGGCGAGCCCTGGACACGCTGAGGCGCGGGAGCTGTCTGGGAGGGAACGCCTCGGACGAGCGTGCAGCTCAGCCCGAAGTGATCCGACACGAACAGTGGATCCCCTCCGGGAGAAGGACGGCCAGAGAGAGGCTCCTCGCCGAAGAGGCTCACCTTCCGAGGCGTGAGCCGCCCCGAGACTGAGCGCACCAACACGCGATCCAGCCGCTGGCTGTGCCCGGAGCTGGTCGTGAGCGCGGCCATGGCGTTGCGCGCCGGGTCGTACGTGGACCCGGCTTCGCCCGGGCGCAGCACCTTCCACGCATCGATGAAGTCCGCATCCACGAAGGATTGGACCTCGGGAGCGTCGTCGCCGAAGTTGAAGTCTCCCACGACCAGGAGATCCACCGGCTCGGGCCCGTGGGCTTCGAGTGACCGGGCCCACTCAATCAACGTTCGGATCTGCGCGGCCCGCGAGCCAACACCCGATGGGTCCCGGCTGCTCGTGAGGTGCAGCGTGGCCACCCACAGCGGGCCCCCGCGCAGCGCGAACTCCCCGGCGATGATCCGCTTGTCTCGGCTGAAGACGCTCTGGCTCAGCGAGGCGAACGGGAAGCGGGACAGGAGCACCTGGCCGTACGGGGTGACCGTGGCGGCGGCCGGGCCTTCCGAGAGGAAGAAGTGCTCGCGGACCCATTGGGTGTCGAGCAGCGCGGTGAGGAAGGGAGGCGTCACCTCCTGCAGCGCGATGAGATCCGCGTCCACCGAGCGCAGCAGGTTGATGGCCGCCACGGTCCGCCTGCGGGTGTCGAGCAGATCCGGATCGTACAGATCAAACAGGACGTTCAGCGAGGCGACGGTGAGCTCCTCCAGCGCGGGGAGCGTCTCCGGGCTGGTGGAGGCCTGGGAGGCTTCGACCCAGGAGAGGGCCTTCGAGTCATAGCGATAGGAGGGAAGGCGAGTGAAGGGGTGTTTCTCGAGCCCGTGGTGCGATGACGACGGTGGCGGAGCCGGTGGCGTGGGCTCTTCCGGAGCCGAGGGAACGAGCGTGGCCAGCGTGTCGATGCGCTTGCGCCGGTCCCACACCACCTCGGGGCCTCGGCGGAAGTACCAGACGCGGTGCCAGGGGAGCTCTCCGTCGGGGACGAAGGCCTCGAAGGGCATCTCCTCCAGCTGCTCGGAGTGCGCGTCGTAGCCGATGACGAACTCGCGCGCGTCGAGCCGCGGATCCCAGCGGATGCGGTGGTAGACCTCGCGGCTGGTCGTGAAGCGGTCCTGAGACATGGCTGCGACCCTGGGCGAAATGGAGAGGACTCGGAGGGGCCTCGGTTCCGAGGCCGATCTACTCCGAACGTACGCGGGAAGAAGCCTCGCGCGGCGGCACCTGACGCCACCCTCGTGAACAGGCTGACACGCCTCCCGGCGCTCATGCGGCTCGGAGCGCGAGGGGACGCACAGCTCGACGGTGCTCCGCAAGGGCTGGGTTCACCTCTCACCTCCGGTGCCGAAACCGTCCAACCGCTACACCGCAAACAGAGATCTCCGAGATCGCTGCGTGCCTCCAAGGTGCGTTTATGTAGAAATTCAGGGTCTCCTCGGTTTCTTGGATCCCAGAAAAAGAAGTTGTCTCAACATTCGCGTGGCTGTGGTCGGCAGCGAATCGGGAACGCCCGAGAACAAGGAGACGCGACATGCATCAGGCACGCGGCATCCGTGGAATGAAGCGCTTCGTACGTGGAAGCTGGATGGCGGGGTTGGTGGCGTTGGCAGTGAGTGGAGGTTGCAGCAGGACGGGCTCGGAGGATGACGCGCAGGCTCGAGCAGGAGCCAACCTCGCGGACAGCTGCCAGGTCGTCCCGCCCTTCACTCCGAACTTCGAGCCCGAGCTGGAGTGGGCGTGGACCGGCAGCCCCATCCTCCCCGAGTTCAACCAGGTGATGATGACGCCGGCCGTGGCGGACGTGAACCAGGACGGGATCCCCGACATCATCTTCACCACCTTCCATGACGCGCCTCCCGACGAGACGGACTGGAAGGAGGGCGTGCTGCGCGCCATCAGCGGCGATGACGGGCATGATCTGTGGACCGTCATTGATCCGGCCTACCGGATCAAGGGTGCCTCCAGCATCGCGGTGGGCGACATCGACAACGATGGCAAGGTGGAGATCTGCGGCATCCCGTACGACGGGCGCGGCATCATCTGTTACGAGAACGATGGCGCCTTCAAGTTCCGCACGGCCCCGGATGCCTTCGACTACAACGAGTGGGGCGGCCCCTCGATCGCGGATCTCGACGGTGATGGAGTCCCGGAGATCCTCGACGGCAACCGCGTCTACAGCAACACGGGCGCGCTGAAGTGGGTGGGCTCGGATGGCATGGGCGGCGCGCAGTACACCGGCCCGGTGTCCTTCGCCGCCGACATTGATGGCGACGGCCAGCAGGAGCTCGTCAACGGCCGCTCGGTGTACCGGGCCGATGGCAGCCTGAAGTGCGCCAACACCAGCATCCCCTCGGGCCTGTCGGCGGTGGGCAACTTCGACGGCGACACGAAGGGAGAGATTGTCGTGTCGGGCAACGGCAAGGTGAGCCTGCTCGATGACGACTGCACGCTGCTGTGGAGCCACGACATCCCGGGTGGCTGTGTGACGGGCTGCGGTGGCGCCCCCACCATCGCGGATCTGGATCATGACGGCCAGCCCGAGGTGGCCGTGGTGGGTGAGAACGCCATCAGCGTCTTCGAGGCCGATGGCACCCTGAAGTGGACCAGCACCATCCAGGACTGGAGCTCCGGCAAGACGGGTAGCTCCGCGTTCGACTTCGAGGATGATGGGCAGCTCGAGCTGGTCTACGCGGACGAGGTGTCGCTGCGCATCTACGACGGCGCCACGGGCGCGGTGCGCTGGCAGACGCGGCACGGCTCGGGCACCACGCACGAGAACCCGGTCATCGCGGATGTGGATGGGGACCTGGCGGCGGACATCGTGGTCGTGGAGAACGATCTGGCGTATCCGCCGTACCACGGCATCCGCGTGTATCACGACAAGCACGAGGGCTGGGCGCGCACGCGGGGCATGTGGAACCAGCACGCGTACTCGGTCACCAACGTCAACAACGACGGCACCATCCCGGCCCACCCGGTGAGCCACTGGCTGAAGCCCAAGCTCAACACCTTCCACTCCAACGTCGCCAACTACTTTGGCGATGGCACCAATCCCTATGCCGCGGCCGATCTGGCGGTCTCTCAGGTGAGCGCCGCGTGCGAGGGCTCCACGCTGAGCCTCAACGCCAGCATCACCAACCAGGGTGGCAAGGCCGTGCCCAGCGGGCTCAAGGTGTCCTTCTACCGGGGCAACCCGGCCTCGGGTGGCTCGCTGCTGGGGGTGACCACCATCACCAGCTCCATCGCCGCGGGGGCCACCGTGCCCGTGACGCTGAGGGTGGGCGGACAGCCCGCGGCCGGCTCCGACCAGGTCTTCATCGTCGCGGATGATGACGGCACGGGCGCGGGACAGGACGCCGAGTGCAATGAGACCAACAACAGCGCCTCTGGCTCCGTGGACTTCTCGTGCGGCGCGCCCGCGGCCAACCAGCCGCCGGTGGCCATCTGCCAGAACATCACCGTCAACGCGGATGGCGAGTGCCAGGGCAGCGGCAGCGTGAACAACGGCAGCTATGATCCGGACCACGGGCCTGGCTCGCTCACCGTCTCCGAGGCGCCGGCCGGTCCGTTCGGCCTGGGGGCCCACCCCGTCACCGTGACGGCCAATGACGGCGCCGCCAGCGCGCAGTGCGTGGGCACCGTCACCGTGGTGGACACCACGGCGCCCGCCGTGAGCTGCCCCGCCTCGCAGACGATCGACACCTGCTCCACGGAGGGCGCGGTGGCCTCGTTCCAGGCCTCGGCGACCGACAACTGCGGCGCGGCTCCGGTGCAGTGCTCGGCGGCCTCCGGCGGCACCTTCGCGGTGGGCACCACGGCTGTGACTTGCACCTCTGCGGACGGCTCCGGCAACACCTCGGCGTGCAGCTTCAACGTGACGGTGCGCCCGGAGACCACGCCGCCGACCATCAGCTGCCCGGCGCCCATCGTGCTCAACGCCTGCGCGGAGGGCGGCCCCGTGGCCACCTTCAACGTGACGGCCACGGACAACTGCGGCGCGGCGACGGTCACCTGCTCGCACGCCTCCGGCTCCACCTTCCCCGTGGGCACGACGGACGTCACCTGCACCGCGACGGACGCGCTGGGCAACACCGCCTCGTGCGGCTTCACCGTCACCACGAGCGACGAGGGCTCCTCGGGCTCGCCCACGCCGGGCGCGGACCTGGGCGACGAGCTGTGGCCGCCCAACCACAAGTACGTGGACATCGCGCTCTCCGACTGCGCGGCGCCGGCGCAGAACAGCTGCGGTGGCACGCTGCCGCTGGAGCAGTTCGGCACCATCTTCCGCGTCGCCTCGGACGAGGTGGAGGACGCCAACGGCAATGGCGATGGCCGCACCTGCGATGACATCGTCATCTCGGCGGACGGCAAGTCCGTGCAGGTGCGCTCCGAGCGCGAGGGCACGGGCGACGGCCGCGTCTACACCGTCTACTACTCCATCACCAGCCCGTCGGGCAGCAGCGCCCAGAGCTCGTGCCACGTGTACGTGCCTCACGATCAGTCCGACAACCATGACGTGGTGGACAGCGGCGTGCACTACTGCGTCGGCGCGGGTTGCCCCGCTGGCACGGGGGGCAGCCCGCTCTGCAACTGAGAGTGGCTGAAGCAGCCGCCTTGAAGTGAATGAGGGCTCGGGGCCATGGGTCGGCTCCGAGCCCTTCGTTCGTTTTGGCCCACCGCGCCCGCGACTGCACTAGCATCCGCCCCCATGGCGACTCGGAAGAAGGCGGCAAAGAAGGCTGCGGCGAAGAAGGCCTCGGCGAAGAAGGCTCCGGTTCGGACGCCGGTGGGGCCCTCGGCCCGCGAGCGCGGGGTGACCGTGGCGTCCTACGTCGCCAGCCTGCGAGACTGGCGCGGCGAGACGATCTCCGCCCTGCGCCGCCTCATCCGCGAGGCCTCGCCCGATGCCGTCGAGTCCATCAAGTGGGGCCAGCCCGTCTATGAGGCCCAGGGCCCGTTCGCGTACATCAAGGCGTACAAGAGCCACGTCAACTTCGGCTTCTGGCGCGGCGCCGAGCTGACCGACCCCAAGGGCATCCTCCAGGGAAGCGGCAGCCGGATGCGTCACGTGGAGCTGCGCAGCCCCGCGGACATCGACACCGCCACGCTCCAGGGCATGGTGCGCACCGCCGTGGAGCTCAACCGCATCAAGGGTGATCCGGCGAAGCGGCGCTGAGCCCGCTCGCGAGAGGAGGCATCCGAAGGTGCAGCCCAGGGACGGAGACGCACTGCCGGACGGAGCCCGGTTACGCCTGGGGACAACCCGGTTCCGTCCCGGACTGGGCCCGCTGGCTCCCGTCTTCTCTCCCGAGGGAGAGCGGATGCTGGTGGAGGACAGCGAGAGCACTCCGCAGCTCCACATCCTGGAGGCGCGCACCGGGCGGCGCCTGGAGACGCTCCGCAAGCTGTCGGGTGAGCTGGGGCGTGTGCTCGCGCTGAGCTGGACGGCCGAGGGCATCCGGGTGGCGTGCCAGCTCTATGGAGGGAGGCCCGCCGTCCTGGAGTACGCCCACTCCCGAGTGCGCCAGCTCGAATCCCAGGATGCTCCCTGGGCCGACTCCGCCGCCTTCTCCGCGGACGGCGAGCGCGTGGCCATGGTGGATCATCAGGGCGCCGTGCGGGTGTGGAACACGGGCACCGGGCAGATGCTCGCGCGGGCTCGCCCGCTCACCGGCACGGTGGGGGGACCTGGAGTCCACAAGGCCGTGGCCATGTCCTCGGACGGGCAGCGCGTGGCCTGGAGCACCGGGGACACGCGAATCCACCTCTATGATGTGGCCTCGCGGCAGCTCCGGCCCGCCCTGCTCGCGCACTCGGAGACGGTGGCGGAGCTCGCCTTCTCTCCGGATGGAACGCGCCTGGCCTCGGCCGCGCTCAGCGACGAGCCGCGCATCCGCATCTGGGACGTGGAGCGCTGGGAGGCCGCCCTGGATCTCCCGGCGCTCGGCGCCTACTTCGAGCAGGGCGAACACGGCACTCCCTGTCCTTCCTTCGCCTTCATCGGCCCGGGTGCTCGGCTGGCGTGGCTGGATGGGGACGCGCTGCGGACCCAGGATCTCGCCACCGGTGCCAGCACCTCGCTCCCGGTGGGCACGGTGCAGTCCTATGCCTCCCTGAGCGCCTCGCCCGATGGCGCGTACGTGGTGGCGCGCGAGGGCCATGCGCTCCGCACTTGGAGCCTGGACACTGGCCAGCCGGATCCTGCTCGGGACAGCCACTGGCAGCCGGTGCGGACGGTGGCCGTCTCCCCGGAGGGGATGCTCGCGGCGACCTCCGATGATCAGAGCAGCGTGCGTATCTGGCATCTGGCGTGGGGGCAGTGCCTCGGACAGCTCGAGCTGAGCGCCGCCCGAGGGTGCTTGCGCTTCTCGCCGGATGGGCGGTGGCTCGCGGTGGGCACCTCGCAGGGGCAGGTCCACCTGTGGTCTTGCGGCGAGGGCCGGGTGCTTCACTCCTTCCCCACGCACACGAGCCGCATCGAGGCGCTCGTCTTCTCCCCGGACAGCCTGTGGCTGGCGACGTGCTCGGATCAGGGCGGAGATGTGTCCGTGTGGGCCGTGCCGAGCGGCAAGCGCCGGCGCGTGCTCGAGAGCGGCTCCGAGCGGCTCACCGCGCTGGACTACTCGCCGGACAGCCAGTGGCTGGCCGTGGGCGGCATGGATGGGACGATCTTCTTCTTCAGTGCTCCGGATGGCCGCCTGGCGCATCGGGTCCGGGCGCCGGACGCCTCCGTGCACCGGGTGCGCTTCTTCCCGGATGGCCAGCGCCTGCTCTCCGTGGGCCTGCTGGACTCGGACTCTCCGGACGACGGGCCGGGGCAGCCCATGCTGCAGATCTGGCACGCGGACACAGGCCGGCTCCTCGCCTCGCGCCGAGCGCGCTCTCACCAGCTGGAGCTCTCTCCCGATGGGCGTCAGCTCCTCTATGTCCCCTGGCGCAACCCCGCCCTGTGCGTGGAAGACGCGATGACGGGAGAGGATCCGCGCACGCTCCTGCTGGTCCCCGAGGTCGAATGTCAGGACTACTCCCAGGGGCCCAGCGTCTGGGTGACGGGACATCGAGACTGCACGGCGCTGGTGTGGGAGCTGTCCCCGAGTTTGCTGGGCCCCCGGCCCGGGTGACGCCCGGCTGCCGTGCGTTCGGCTGGAGCAACCCATGGGCTGCAAGGCCGTAGGGGTGGCTGGAAGGAGGCCGAACCGTTACGCTGCGGACCCAGGAGGGCTCGGCATGGGGCACGGACACAAGTCTCGCAGTCCGATTGGCCGTATTTCGGGGCTTACCCGGGTCGAGAGCGCGGACATCATCTCCCGCGTCCGCTCCGCCGAGCGCGTCTCCCGGGCCGCCGCCGTCGAGACGCGCATGCCGACGCAGCGCTCCTTCGCCGAGGCGCTGGAGCGCAATGGCCGGGGCTTGGTGAGCGCCGAGCCGCTGCCCTCGTCCGAGCCCCCCCGCTCGCTCCCACCGCCGGTGCGCCGGAGAGAGGACGAGTCTCTGGAATTACCCGAGCGGCTCCCCGACTCGTTCCTGGGGCTGCTGTGGTGGAAGGTGAAGGGCCGTCTCTAACCCGCTAGAGCCTGATCAGCGCAGAGACTCAATAGGTCTTTCTGCCACGGAGCGCTCTCAGGTACAAAACCAGGGCTCGCGCCGGTCCACGCCGCGCGCGTCCTTCTCCCACCCCGAGGCCTGTATGGCATCTTCGTCCTTCTCCCTTCGCTGGTGGCTCGCGCTCGCGGCGCTCTTTCTGGGGGTGGGTTGCGGTAGTGGCACACCGCCCAAGCCGCCCCCGCCGCCGGAGGAGGTGACGGCCACGAAGCTGGCCTTCACCACGACGAACATCCAGGGCACGGCGGGCTCGCCGCTGACGCCGGTGGTGGAGGTGGTCCTCCAAGATGCGGACGGCAACAAGGCCACTGGCAACACCCGCGCGGTGACGCTGGCGCTGGCGTCCGGTCCCGCCTCGGCGCAGCTCGAGGGCACGCTCACCGTCAACGCCGTGGACGGCGTGGCGCGCTTCTCCGAGCTCATCATCAAGCAGGCGGGCACGGGCTATTCGCTGCGGGCCACCTCGGGCTCGCTCACCGCGGCCACCAGCGCCACGTTCGAGGTGGTGCACGCGGCGCCCTCGGTGTTGCAGCTGACGGGGCTGCCGGCCAGCCTCTCCGTGGATGCCACGGCCAGCGCTCAGGTGACGCTGAAGGACGCGTTCGGCAACGTGGCCACCCACTACCAGGGCACGCTGCACTTCAGCTCCACGGATCCCAGCGCGGTGCTGCCGGGAGACTTCACCTTCACCGCGGCGGATGCGGGGCAGAAGACCTTCACGGGCTTGGCGCTGCACACCGCCGGGAGCCAGAGGGTGACCGTGGCGGACACGATCAAGCCGGCCCTCACGGCCTCGGCGGACGTGCAGGTGGTGGCGGGCGCCGTCTCGAAGCTCGCCTTCACGCAGCAGCCGGGCAACCACTCCGTGCGGGCCTCGCTCGGCACCGTGCAGGTGTCGCTCACCGATGCGTACGGCAACCCCACCGCGCTCACCGCGCCCGCTGTCACCGTGGCGCTCAACCCGGCCAGCGCGGGGCTGAGCGGGACGACGACCGTGGCGCCCGTGGGGGGCGTGGCCTCCTTTACTACCTTGAGCGTGACCCAGGAGGGCACCGGCTACACCCTCACCGCCACGGCGCCGGGGCTCACCGGAGCCACCAGCGCCGCGTTCAACATCGTGGATGACGTGCCTCCCGCGCCGCCGGTGCTCGCCCAGGGCGCCACCACCGCCAGCTCGATCGTCGTGCAGTGGAGCGCGGTGGGGGATGACGGCAACCTCGGCACCGCGTCGAGCCAGGAGCTGCGCTACTCCACCTCCAACATCGTCACGGCCGCCGACTTCGCCGCGGCCACGCTGGTGCCCACGGCCGCGCCCAAGGCGGCGGGCACCGCCGAGTCGGCCACCCTCTCCGGGCTCATTTCAAGCACCAACTACTACGTGGCCCTGAAGGTGACGGACAACGCGGGCAACTCGGTGCGCTCGGCCACCCTGCCGGTGTCCACCGCGAACCCGGCCGTCACCCAGCTTGGCTTCATCACCCAGCCGGTGGACGGCACCGCGGGCACGGCGATGGCGAATGTGCGGGTGGCGCTGCAGGACGCCTCGGGCAACACCGTCACCTCGGCGAGCTCGGCCGTCACGCTGAACCTGCTCAATGGTCCGGTGTTCACTCCAGTGACGGTGACGGCGGTGGGCGGCGTGGCCACCTTCTCCGGAATGCGCATCGACACGGCCGGCATGGGCTACCAGTTCCAGGCCTCCTCCGGCTCGCTGCCGGTGAAGCAGAGCACGGCCTTCTCCATCCGCCCGAGCGCCGCGGTGAGCCTGGAGATGGTGGGCCTGGTGGCGCCGGTGACGGCGGGGATCGCGAGCTCCGTGCAGGTGACGGCGTATGACGCGTTCGGCAACGTCGCCACCGGCTACACGGGCACGGTGCACTTCACCTCCTCGGATCCCGCCGCCGATCTGCCGGGCACCTACGACTTCGCCCCCAGCGACAAGGGCCAGAAGTCCTTCCCCCGAGTGGTGCTGAAAACGGTGGGCTCGCAGACGGTGACGGTGGCGGATACGGTCACTGCCAGCCTCAAGGACTCGCTCACGGTGGACGTGACGAGCGGCGCGGCCGGGCAGCTGGTCATCACCGTGCCGCTCTTGACTGTTCCCGCGGGCAATCCTTTCTCCCTGAAGGTGACGGTGCGGGATGGCTCCGGCAACATCGCCACCGGCTATCGGGGCACGGTGCACGTCACCTCCTCGGATCCCAGCGCGGTGCTGCCCGGCGACTACACCTTCACGGATCAGGATGCGGGCGAGAAGATATTCTTGGTGCGGATGCGCACCGCGGGCAGCCACTCCATCACCGTGCAGGACACGGCGAACGCGGCCCTCACATCCACCCAGTTCTTCAACGTGACCGCGGCGCCGGTAGCCACCCTGAAGCTCACCGCTCCGGCGACGGCCACGGCGGGCAGCGCCTTCAGCGTCACGGTGACGGCGCAAGATGCGTACGGCAACGTGGCCACCGGCTACACGGGCACGGTCCAGTTCAGCTCGGGGGACGCGCAGGCCACGCTGCCGGGCAACTACACCTTCGCCTCGGGAGACCTGGGCAGCCGCCTGTTCAATGTCACCCTGGGCACCGCGGGCAGCCAGTCGCTGAGCGTGACGGATGGCTCGCTCAGCGCCAGCGCCAGCATCACCGTGGGGCCCGGCACCGCCGCGAGCCTGGCGCTCACGGGGCTGCCCGCCTCGGTCACCGCGGGCACGCCAGCCTCCGTCACCGTGACGGTGCATGACGCGTACGGCAACGTGGCCACCGGCTACACGGGCACGGTGCACTTCACCTCCACGGATGCCAGCGCGGTGCTGCCGGCCGACTACACCTTCTCCGGATCCGAGCTGGGCACGGCGTCCTTCTCCGTGGAGCTGCGGACCGCGGGGGCTCGCACCGTCTCCGTGTCAGGCTCCGGCATCGCCTCGCCGGGCAGCGCCTCGACGACGGTCTCCGCCGCTGGCGCGAAGCAGCTCGTGTTCTCCGCGCAGCCGGCGGACGGCACGGTGCGCGCCACCCTCGCCACGGTGAAGGTGGCGCTCCAGGACACCTACGGCAACCCTGTCTCTGCCTCGGTTCCCACGGTGACGATGGGGCTTTCAGGAGGCAACGGCTCGGCCACGCTGAGCGGCACGCTGAGCGTGAATCCGAGCAATGGCGAGGCCTCCTTCACGAATCTCTCCATCGATCAGGAGGGCACCGGCTTCCAGCTCGTGGCGAGCGCCCCGGGCCTGACTAGCGCGACCAGCACGGCCTTCACGCTCGTGGACAACCTGGCCCCGGCCGCGGCGTTGATCTCCGCGGCTCCGGAGGGCACCACCGGCGCCGCCATCACCTGGACGGCGGTGGGGGATGACGGCAACCTGGGCCAGGCGGCGAGCTATGATCTGCGCTACGCGAGCGCTCCCATCACCAACGCGGCCCAGTTCGCCGCCGCCACGCGCTTCACCATCCCCGCGCCCCAGCCAGCGGGGGCCGCGGAGACAGCGCACATCACGGGCCTGGACCTGAGCGCCTCGGTCTACTTCGCGCTCAAGGTCATCGACGGGGCGGGCAACTCCAGCCTCTCGAACAGCCCCCATGTGGGAGGGGATCCGTGCGAGGGCGTGACGTGCACTCCGCCAGCCAACGGCTGCTCCGCCGATGGCCGCTCGGTGGTGAGCTACACCTCGGCCTGCGTGAACTCGGGGGGAGTGGGCGTGTGCCAGAACACGCCGGTGTCGTCGGTGACGTGCCACTCGTACGAGACGTGCGGCGCCGGGGCCTGCGGGGCGGTGACGGCCGCCAGCCAGGCGGGCAGCGTCATCATCAGCGAGTTCAGCTCCCTGGGCTCGGAGTTCATCGAGCTGCGCAACACCACGGGAGCCAGCATCGACGTGCACGGCTTCACCTTGCGCAACGCCGCGGACCAGGAGGTGGACATCCGCGCCATCAGCGATCCGAACGGCACGGCTGGCACGCCGGTGACGGTGCCCGCCAATGGCGTGCTCTACGGCATCCCCAACCCGTCCGGCGCGATTCCCGGTGGCACTGGCTTCGTCTACGGCCCGCCCGGCACCTCGTTCTCGATGGCGGACAGCGGTGACGCGATCGCGCTCTACGCCGCGCCTCCGGCGGGCAACCTGCAGGACGCGGTGGACTTCCGCACCTTCAACACCAACCCGGACAGCCCGGTGACGGCGAGCCACTTCATCGGCTTCCCGGGCAGCTCCACCCAGCTGGACGACGCGGTGGTGTCGGCGGCGGGCAACGACTCGGCCACCAGCTGGTGCGTGAGCTTCTACGGCCACAACGTGAGGGGCTCGCGGATTACGAACACCGCGGGCGCGCTCAACGGCAGCTGCAAGGTGGCGGTCATCAACGAGGTGGTTGTGGATCCGGTCGGCGGTGATGACGGCAAGTGGTTCATGGAGATCGCCGGCCCGGGCGGCTCCGTGATTGGCGGCGCGCAGATCACCGACGTCGTGGGCAAGGGAAGCACCGCGGGCCAGTACAATACGCTGGGCGCGTTTCCCCTCCCGGCTGGGACGCGCATTCCCGCGGACGGCATCCTCCTCGTCGTGGACACGCTCAACAGCAACATTACCCAGGTGCCCAACTTCGTGGCGGGCGTGGACGTCGCGAGCAGGACCTTCCACCTGAAGGCCAGTGGAGGGAATGCCTACCAGCTCATCTCCGCCACGGGGACGCTGCTGGATGCGCTGGGACATGACGTCAATGGCGCCAACCTGGACGTCAACGTGGCCACGGCTAACGGCCTGGCGATGTACGAGACAGGGACGGCGCTCTACCCGACCACCGGCAACGTGGCGCCCTCGCTGTCCCGTTCGTCCTCGAGCACGGACACGGACAACAACTTCAACGACTTCCACGGAGATCCTTCTCCGACGCCGGGTCTGCCGAACGACGCGGTGAACCTCACCGTGACGAGCCTCACGCCGGATGACGGCCCGGCCGTCGCGGGAGCGGCGAACATGACAATCGCTGGGACTGACTTCACGACGAACATGAGGGCGGCCTTCGGTAACAACGCCTCCAGCCTCTGCACCGCGAACAGCTCCACCTCCGCTACCTGCACCGCCATCGCTAACGCGGGCAACGTGGCGCAGGTGAATGTGACGGTGTCGGATCCGGCGCCCATCAAGACCCCCAACGCGGTGCTGACCAGCGGCTTCACCTACACGGGCACGCTGAACGGGACGAGCAATCCGGCGCAGGCGGACTACTGCGTGCTCCAGTCTCCCTCGACCCTGAGCGTGCAGGCGGGCACGACGACGGCGCCCGTCTTCGGGCAGATCTACGAGGCGGGAGTGACGGAGGCTCCGGGGCCGGCCGCGGGAGTGCTGGCCGAGGTGGGCTATGGCGCCTACACCGGTAGTCCGGCTGCGCCCACCAATCCGACGAACAGCAACAACTGGCGCTTCTTCCCCGCCGTCTACAACACGCTGGGGCCGCAGGGGAACAACGACGAGTACATGGGCTCGTTCGTGGCGCCGGCCGCGGGGACCTACGCGTACACGGTCCGGTTCAGCTTCGACAACGGGTTGAACTGGACGTACTGCGACTTGAATGGCGCGGGCTCCAACTTGGGCCCCACGTCATTCGAGCCGGCGACCCAGCTCGGCGTGATGACCGTCACGCCGTAGCGCGGGAGGCCGGGTCAGTCGAGGAAGCGGCGCTCCCAGCGCCTCCAGGTCTCTTCGGGGAAGTAGGACGACCAAGGGCCGGATGCGTGGTACAGCCACGGCTCGAGTACGCGCGCCAGCTCGCGGTACTCGGGCAGGTTGCGCCCCGCCTCGGTGTCGCCGGCCTCGGGCCAGGGACCGAGGGTGATGACCGCGCGCTCCCCATCCAACTGTTGAACGGTGGTGCCTGGAGAGGAGAGGCGGGAGCGCAGCCCCTCGACACCGCCGAGCTCGCCGAGCACGGGCTGCCCGAGGAAGGTCAGCCAGGAAGGTCCTTTCACCTGGCCTTCCAGCCTGGCGAAGAACTCCACTGCACCGATGTCCATGCCCGGGTAGCGCAGGCACAGGCGGCTGAGTTCCTCTTCCGTCTCCCTGTAGCCCAGCATGGCATTGAAGAAGAGGCCGGCCTGGCCAGACTGAAAAGGAAGCAGGGAGGCCAGCTCCAGAGCCAGTTCTCTCACAGCGCCCGGTCCATGTTCCTCGAGGAACTCGGTGGGCAACCAGAAGCCTACCGCGGCCGCCAGGATTCGCTCCTTCGACGTAAAGGGGTCATCCAGCCGTTTGACGTGATACTCGAAATGGAAGGCAGCCGCTCCCACGGAGGGGTCGTCTATCAATAGGACGCTGGAGCCGGGCGCCTCACTCAGGTCACTGCGAGAGGCTTCCCAACTCTGCGGATCGAGCGGCTGCCAATAGCCCTCGAGATCGAGGTGCCACTGCAGCGTCTGTGGTCCTATCGCGCGCAGGTATATGTCTAGGGCGCGCAGCACGGTCCCCTTCATCGCGAGAGCAGGACGGCCCAGGCAGAACCAGATCTTCAGACCATCACGGACCATGAGGCCGCCATGGTCCGCGTGGAATCGGACCCGTGGGTAGTGCTCGCTCACAGTGGCCTCAATCTCTCGACTCCCCAACGGGGAGATACTCGGGCAGGATTGGCTTCAAAGGCTTTCTCGTATAACTCGCCCTGGTTCAAATGTTCGAAGGGATGCCCCTTGGGGTAGGGATTCCAGCGGGCGGGGTTGGTTCCAGGGCAGGGGAATTTCAGGTCGTAGACGTCCAGGACTTCAGCCGCATTGCCGGTGTGGATGACGGTATCGGGCTCGATGGTGCCCACCAGCTCCTTGCCTCCGGCGCGCAGCAGGGCCTCGACCTCTGTGCGGCTCAGGGGTTCCCACTTTCCTGTCTGGGAGTTCAAGCGGTAGCGCTGGTTGAGGCTGAAGCCGCCCGGCCGGAGTGTGTTGAGCTTCTGCTGGATGCACGCCATGGCCAGGTCGTGCTTCTCCATGCCCAGGCGCATGGCCCGCGTCAC